>NZ_JBIXJM010000064.1:0-3178 GCF_044752445.1 Wolbachia endosymbiont of Drosophila barbarae
TGTTGACATCAACATTATTAGCCAGCATTGCTTTTGCGACTTCAATTTTCCCTTCCTCTTTACCAATTTTTTTGCCTTTTTCAGTAGCAAGATCAAGTCTGTATTCAAGAATGGCTTCTTCTTTGCGTAGATCCATTATCCTTTCTTCATAGGCTACTAAATCTTTTTCGTTCCAACGAAACTTGTCTAACTCATCATACGCCAGCTTTATTATTGGTGCTTTTTCTGCTATCTCTTTTAAGTCCTCTTCTGTTGTTTCTTCTGCATATTTAAAAAAGAAACACCACCTTTCTATTGTACTTTCTAGCTGCTCTACTTTACTTTTTGAAAATTTGGGCAATTCTATAAAGATAAATTGAAAATCTTTTAAGTAATGGCCGTTAGTTTTTATATCACGTATATTGTGAGTAGAAATATAATCAACTTCTTCAGGAAGTAAGTTACAATTTGATATAGCAATAAAGAAGACTTTCTTTAAATCAATGTAGTTGCCAGATTTATCTAATTGTCTTGAGTAGGCTTTAGCGGCATATAATTGAGCGCGTTTTTCGAAGCCCTTGTCTCTAGCGAGCTGCATTTCTGCTATATATCTATTTCCGTGAGAATCCTTGCAGAGAACATCAACAATACTTTGTTTATCAGAGGCAACTTCGGGATCCATAATAGTGCTAAGAAACTCAACTTCTTGTATTGCATTTATCTCAGTAAACCCTAAAATATCGTTCAAAAAGTGGATCAGGATATTCTTATTTTTTTCCGTTCCAAAGATTTTTTTGAAACACAAATCATTGCGAGGATCGAGAAATTTTGAAAGAGCCATGGCAAAAATGCTTGAAAATATTAATAATTATACACTATTATTAACAATTATTCAACCATATTTTTGAAAATAGCTATAGCTAACACGTCATAACCGCCACGAACCGTCATACCGCGATTCATTCGCGGTATCTTAGCATAGATCCCGCTAACAAGTAGCGGGATGACGATTGTGTATCGTGCTTTGCTAAAAATCACAGAATGCAGTCTGGTTACAAATAAACTATTTTGACAGTTAATGGGGTCTAGTTTTGATGTATGGACTATCCAAAGAAAAGGGTGGTATCATAACTTCAAAAACTTTTATGCTTTCTTCATTCAGAAATTCATACTTACCCTGCATTATTCCTGACGGTACATTTAAGTATGTTCCACTTGTGTATTTAAATACCTCTCCAGATTTTATCACAGGTTGTTCTCCGATAACACCAACTCCGGCAATTTCATTTACTTTTCCCTTATAATCTATTATTTGCCAATGACGACTTAACAATTGAATAGTTGATTGGCTTTTGTTTTTTATCTTAACGTTATACATCCATACATAGCAATTTTCATAAGGAATGGATTGCTCTTCAATGTAAATTGGTAAAACTGTAACTTCAACAAAGTTGGTAGTCAATGTGTATTCTAGAATCATTATAGAATATTCATGATAAAAAGATAATATTCTAATTATATGCTTTTTTCATAGATTTTTCAAGTATACTTTAATTAGGAAATATCAATTTATAGTATGAACGAACCAGATGCGCTTAGCAAAAAAGTAATAGGAATAATAGGTGGTGGACAATTAGGTAAAATGACTGCTATCGCTGCAACAAAACTTGGACAAAAAATACATGTTTTTGCCAGTGCTAAAGACGATCCGGCTTGCTCTGTTGCTGATGATTTCACAATAGCAGATTTCTCTAATAAGAAAGCTCTTGAATCTTTTGCACAGAGTGTGGATTTAGTTACTATTGAGTCTGAAAATATTCCATGTAGTGCAATTGATATCGATGTAAATTTTTATCCGGGTAAAAAAGCGTTACACATTTCGCAGAACAGACTGAGAGAAAAGGATTTTATTAAAAACTTGGGTATAAAAACTGCTAACTATAAGAGTATACAAAATTATAATGAGCTACTGAAAAGCAGTAGCGCTTTTGGCTATCCAACAAGGCTGAAAACAACAGAAATGGGTTATGATGGAAAAGGGCAATATGTGCTTGAGAATGATTCTGAAGTGAAGCAATTTGCTTCCTTTGATTGGAATACAGAGTACATTCTTGAAGCAAGTGTTGATCTACTGAAAGAGGTTTCAATAGTCGTTGCAAGAGATAAAAACGGTAAAGTAGCTTTTTTTCCTATAGCAGAAAATTACCACGTTGATGGAATACTTGATACTTCAACAGTGCCAGCTAAAATAGATAGTAAATTAACTCAAGAGGTACAACGAGCTGCAAAGAAAATAGCAAATGCGCTTGATGTAATAGGAATTCTGGCTATTGAATTTTTTGTTACTAAGGATAACGAATTGTTAGTTAATGAACTAGCTCCCAGACCTCACAATTCTTGCCACTGGAGCTTGGATGCATGTAACGTTAGTCAATTTGAACAGCTAGTTAGGATAATATGCGGGTTACCTATGCAGGAAGTAGTATTACGCTTTCCTTGTATGACGAAAAATATAATAGGTAATGATATATATGATTCTCATAAGTATTTGAGCAACGAAAAAGCTAGTTTAACCATATATGGGAAAAAAGAGGTTAGGGATAAGCGTAAAATGGGACATGTCAATATAGATTTAAGTTAACAGTTTTTCTACGTCATACCGCCACAACTGTACGAACATTGTGATATGATGAGATGTTACATAGTAAACGGTGTCATTCTAGCACCTCTTTTCCCGTCATCCCGCTGCTTGTTAGCGGGATCTCATTTCACTTTGTGAAGGTGTCATCCCAGCACCTCTTTTCCCGTCATTCCGCTGCTTGTTAGCGGGATCTCATTTCACTTTATGAAGGTGTCATCCGAGTAGCCTGACTACTTGGATCCAGGAATTTTATTAAGTTGGTAAGCATAAAAGTGGCTGATCTTATGTTAAAACACAACGTTCTTGATGAGATTACAGCAAGGCTGGATTCCAGCGTCAGCTACTTGAATGACAGCAGTCCTACGTCATGCTGCCCCGGTATCTCTAGATCCCGCTAACACGTAGCGGGATGACGGTTGTCGTTTAGCCATAAATGTTTAAGAAATTTACCAAACGAAAAAAAAGGCAAAAGAAGCCCCGTGGTTGGCTAGTTATAGCATTTCTCATAATAGTCCGAACAGGTCATAGGAAGGCAGAATCAACAGCACGACGAAAGGA
>NZ_JBIXJM010000065.1:0-9492 GCF_044752445.1 Wolbachia endosymbiont of Drosophila barbarae
GCCGATACATTAAGTAATCCTTACCTTTTAATCTGCAGATTGGCGAAAGCAAATACAATAGCTTCACTGTCATGATAAAGGGGCTGGCAAAGCTTGTCAAGAAATTTTCTTATTTCATTTAAATTGCTTGTAACCTTCTTATACACTCATCTTTACCAAGAATCACCATGATATCAATGATTCCAGGTGCATCCATTACTCCAGTTATAGGGGCGCGTAATGAGTGGTATACATCGCTTATTTTCATATCGTGCAATTTTGCACATTCCTTGATCTGAGAAGATAAAAAACCCTTATTCCAATTTTCATCACCGATCTTTGACAGAAATGATGCGAGTAACTTAATTATATTGAGGTTAGATTTGACAATTTGCTCAGCCTCTTCACTTAAATCAAGTGGCGGATCTCTTATATAAAACTGTGCTAAATCCAGCAGTTCAGCCAGGTAATTTGCTCTTTTTTTTAGTTCCGTTAGCCCCTGTAATAAATAGTTCTTTTTTTTGTCAGTTAGAGTATTTTCTCCAAGTATTAGAGCCAGAATATCTTCATTGCTCATATTACTAATATAGTGGTTATTCAAATGCTCCAGCTTTTTGAAATCGAGCCGTGCAGGTGAACGACCAATACTTTCTAAATTAAACCACTCTATTGCTTGCTCATCGCTAATAATTTCATCGTTGCCGTGACTCCAGCCAAGTCTCAGCAAGTAATTACGCATCGCTTTTGGCAATATTCCCATCTTTTCATAATCGCAAACGCTTGTGGCACCATGCCTTTTGGATAGCTTATTCCCATCTTCCCCATGGATAAGCGGCACATGTGCAAAGCGTGGAATGTCAAAATCAAGAGCCTGGTATATTAGCAGATGTTTAAAGGTATTAGTGAGATGGTCAGAACCGCGTATTATATCAGTTATTCCAGCATCATGATCGTCAATTACGACAGCAAAAATATATGTTGGAGTGTTGTCAGAGCGTAAGATCACTATATCATCAAGCTGGTTGCTATTTACTTTAATTTGGCCGTATATTTTATCATCAATAACGATCTCTTGCGAATCTGGCACTTTAAAGCGGACAACTGACCTCACACCCGATGTCATTCCAGCGCGTGACCACATATTTTTCCAGTATCGGCTACTTGGATGACAAGAAGGAGGTTTTGTAGTACATTTATGCTTGTATATCTTGCCCTCTTCTCTTGCTTTTATTTTCTTTTCTGCAACTTCATCCTCAGGGCAATAACAGTGATACGCCCTACCCTTCTCAACTAAAAGGTTTGCTACTTCTTTATGCCGCTCTATTCTTTTTGACTGATATACTATTTCCCCATCATAGCTCATACCGAGCCATCTTAGCCCTTCTATAATTGCATCAATTGCTTCTTGTGTTGAACGTTTTCTGTCGGTGTCTTCAATTCTCAGCAAAAACTTGCCACCATGATGCTTTGCATAGAGCCAATTAAATAACGCAGTGCGAGCCCCACCAATGTGCAAAAACCCTGTTGGTGATGGAGCGAATCTAGTGACTACGTCTGGCATATTTGTCTATTACAGTAATGTAAATGATGATAGCTAAAATTTATGCTTGTAACAATGTGGAATTTATTTATTCTGAGAGATAAAATCTACTTGTTTTTCGTAAGTTATGTTGTATAATTTAGTGTTGGTTAAATATAGCGAGGTATGTTATGGCTGACTTATTTGAAGTTGCAAAAGCAAGAAATAAAGATGAATTTGTCAGAATTTGCACAGAGAATGTTGCTTATGCAGCTAAGCATAGGCTTGATGAAAATGGGAACCCATTTCATATAGCAGCAAGTCAAGAAATTCTGCTACCTGCACTCAAAGAGATTATGAGAAATTTGGAAGAAGGTACTAAGAGTAAGGTTAAAAAAGCAGAAGAAGCTAAAAATTGGAAAGAATCAGAAAGATTAAAAGAGAAACTTAAGGATAATAAGAGATATATTAAAGAAGCACTCTGTGATAAAAGCTGCATTCTTCATGGGAGAGTAGCGGTAGCTCCTCTTTATTTTTTAAATGCTGCAGAACGGGAAGAAGCTAAGCAAATTGCAGGTATAAAGGGCGGTTTTATATGTAATAGCAAATTTCATTTGTGCTTATACATAATAGGAGCTATAGCGTGTATTGCTGCCTTATGTTTATCCTTGTACTTTTTATTTTTGGTTTCTCAATCTCTTGCACTAGCTTCAGTAGCTACAATAGCTTCTGGAGGATCTACATGTTTGTTGTTTAAGGCATGTAACGGGATATACGGCTTGTATGATGAAAGTACTATAGTGACAGATCCTGATGTTATGCAACTTTTAAATAGTGATTTAGCTGTAGCATGAAGCTAAAAATTACTTGCAGGCAATAATTTACTTTCTCAACTTAAGAAAGTATATTCATACGATGACGGAAAAGAAGTACAGTAAGATTTTAATAGCAAACAGAGGAGAGATTGCCTGCAGGATTATCAGAACTGCTCGTAGGATGGGTATATCTTGTGTATGCATATATTCGGATGCAGATGTAAATTCTGTGCATGTAAGACAAGCAGATGAGTCAAGATATATCGGCCCTTCGCCATCTTGCCTCAGTTATTTAAACATTGAAAAAATATGTGAAGTAGCAGTTGAAACAGGTGCTGAGGCAGTTCATCCTGGCTATGGTTTTTTAGCAGAAAATCCAGATTTTCCACGTGCTTTGCAAAAACACAATATAGATTTCATAGGTCCCAGTGCAGAAACAATAGAAGTTACAGCCAACAAAATAACAGCAAAAGAAGCGGCAAAAAAAGCTGGAGTGAATGTAGTGCCAGGATATATGGGTAAGATCAGCGATGCTGCCCATGCAGCTCAAGTTGCTGAAGAGATCGGTTTTCCCGTTATGCTTAAAGCTGCATCAGGCGGTGGTGGCAAAGGAATGCGAATTGTAAACTCCAAAAAAGAAATTGAACTAGCATTTACATCAGCCACAAATGAAGCAGAGAAAAGTTTTAAGGATGGCAGTATCTTTATAGAGAAATATATAGAGTTGCCAAGACATATTGAAATACAAATCATAGCAGATAAATATGGCAATATAGTTTGTCTTGGAGAAAGAGAATGCTCGATACAAAGGAATAATCAGAAAATAATAGAAGAAACGCCAAGTCCATTCATTAGTGAAGAAGTAAGACAAAAAATGTATGTTCAATGTGTTTCTCTGGCAAAGCAAGTTGGCTATTTTTCAGCAGGCACTGTTGAGTTTGTTGTAGATAAAGACCAAAACTTCTATTTTCTTGAGGTAAATACGAGATTGCAAGTTGAGCATCCAGTAACAGAATTTATAACTGGAATAGACATAGTAGAAGAAATGATTAGAACTTCCTGTGGAGAGAAATTGAGATTCAATCAGGATGATATTAAACTTACTGGTTCTGCAATAGAAAGTAGAATTTGCGCTGAAGACCCATCGAAGAAATTTTTCCCTTCCAGCGGAAAAATAAAATATTACGATAAACCGGGTGAAAATGATTATGTAAGAATAGATGATGGAGTTGCTGCAGGTTCAGAAATTAGCATGTTCTATGATTCGATGATTGCCAAAGTGATAACATATGGAAAAGATAGAGTAGAAGCGATCAGCAGAATGCAAAAAGCATTGTCTGAATGCTATATAGAAGGAGTAACAAATAATATAGAATTTCTAGAATCCATCTTCCATCACCCAAATTTTATCGCAGCAAAGCTCCATACGAGATTCATTCCAGATCATTACCCTAGTGGGTTTCACGGCGATTTTGTTACAGAGGAGTATATTAAAATATTTATTTTCACTGCGTTATATGTTCATTTGGAAAATGAAGAAAGGTACCATCATAAAGCAGTGAATGAAACATCTCAGGTGTCATTCCAGTGCGTGACACTGGAATCTAGTAAAAAAGAAGGGGCACCAGTATCAGCTACTCGGATGGCAGGTGACCGTGCAAGAGATTTATTCATAGTGAATATAAATGACAATGAGTACTCCGTAAATGCAAAATACCAAGATAATATATTAATAACGGTATATAATCACAATAAATACTCCGTTATAGGCAAGTGGAAATCAAGTTATAGATTGCTATATATCACAATTAATGACGATACCAATATAGCACTTAAAATAGAAAGACAAGGCAGCAAGTACTTCATAAGACATGCAGGTATGAAAGCTGAGTGTTGTATATTAAAACCTCATGTAGCTGAATTAAGTAAGTTAATGCTAAATAATGAAACAGAAGAGATTTCAGTAGATGTTGTAAAATCCCCAATATCTGGCTTATTAGTTAAATTACACGTAAATGTAGGAGATCAGGTGGAAATAGGACAACCTTTATTTGTGGTGGAGGCAATGAAAATGGAAAATATCATATGTGCTGAAGCAGCAATGGTGATAAAAAATATTCCCGTTCAAGAAGGAAAAAATGTGCAGATCGGTGATGTAGTCTGCTTTCTTAAATAACACAAGAAGTACAAACTTGACCCAAATAAGATAAATGAAAACACTTGATGAGCTATGGCAATGGCTATTGGTATGTGTAACAAAAGAGTAACCACTCCTAAAATTATCTGAATGATGATGGAGAGCAGCATAATATATACCGGTTTTACGCTAGCATTTTTTACTGTGAGTATTACTACCAAAGTTAGTATTAGCAATGCCAGTGCTCGATGTATAAATTGCACTGTCGCTCTGTTCTCAAAGATATTCAGCCATATAGGCTGTAAGAAAAATAAATCTTCTGGAACGACTTGTCCGTCCATTAGTGGAAAGGTATTGTAAATCAAACCAGCATTTAATCCCGCAACAAATGCGCCGAAAATTATTTGTATTACAATTAGAATCAGAATAAGTATTGTGTAATATATACTACTGTTAGTAGATTGAAATCCTGTCATCCGAGTAGCTGACACACAACTGTACGAACGCTTACTTTTGAAAATAAATTGCACAGCAAATGGTGTCATGAAAGTAGCTGACACTGGAATCCAGCTTTTACTATGCAGCCACTTATTTAAAGTTAAGTTTTCTGGATCCCAGTGTCTGGGCACTGGGATGACATCTTTCTTGGTGAAAATTACTCTTATACTGCAATGTTCGTATAGTTGTGTACGTAACACTGGGATCCATATTTGGTAATCAAAAAATTGATATGACAATAATGCAAAGATAATTAATGCTAATAATAAGTGAAGTGCAAGCCTATAGTGGCTAACATGAGGTTCAGTTACTAAACCACTTTTAACCATATACCAACCAGCAAAAGCTTGTAAAGCTCCAAATAATAATGCCACAAATAGCTTTATTACTACCTTTTTAGATATTTTTCTTCTTAATATGAAATATATAAATGGCAGGACAAAAACTAAACCTGTTAGTCTTGCAACCAATCTGTGTATATATTCTATTAAGTATATAGCGCGAAACTCCTCCATACTAATACCATAGTTAAGTGCTTTATATTCAGGTGTAGCTTCGTATTTTAATTTTTCTTGTAGCCAGTCTTGTTCACTCAGTGGTGGTAATGTTCCAGTAATTGGTTTCCACTCCGTGATTGACAATCCTGCTTTTGAAAGTCTGGTAAATCCACCAATCCCTACCATGAGAATTACCATGACCGAGCAGAGAAAAAGCCAAATAGCTACAGGTTTTGCTTCCATAAACCATGCTGAGTTTTGTTCCATCGCTCAGGGTAAAGAATAAATTCCCACAAGGCAAGAAAAGCTGCAACACTATGTAGCAGACTATAGACCGGAAAAAATATCGATACTATATAAAAATAAAAAGGCATCTTTTGCTGTTTGACAGCTATTACCAAAAGAATCAGGTTAGTAACGTATACCACTACAAAGTAGTACAAAAATAATTCATTTAAAACTTTAGTTAATATCAATGAAAGCAGTAAAAATGGAGTAGTAAAAAATATAAAAGCTGCAGAGCCAACAAAAAGATTCAATAGCAAAATTCCCTTAAATCCAGTGTGTTTATAAAGAGACTTTATATTTTTTAAATGAACAATATAAGTTTGCATATAGCCTTTGATCCAGCGCGCTCTTTGCTTAATCCAAGCAAATACAGCAATTGGTGACTCTTCCAATGTTTCTGAGTCAATCATCCTGGTTTTATATCCCATTTGCGCAAGTCTCAAACCGAGGTCAGCATCTTCGGTAACACTATAAGCATCCCAGAAAAACATTTTTCTTAGAATTTTTACTGAAAAATGATTACTGCTACCACCCAAAGGCATTGGCATGTTCATTTTTTGGAATCCAGGCAATAAGTATTGAAACCAGTTCATATACTCCGGAGAAAAGGATTTTGTGAGAAAATTACAATCACAATTATAGTAATTTAATTTCGCCTGTACACAGGCTAACTTATCGTCGCCCTTATTAAATTCAATCAGTGCTTTTTTTAACTGCAATGGGTCTGGTTTATCGTCCGCATCATATATTACTGCATACTTTCCTCTAGCAAAGCTCATAGCATAATTGCATGACTTGGCTTTTGTTCTAGGCAAAGAATGAGGCACTTTTATTACTTCAAAATACTGCGGTAAAGTGTACTTTTCTATAGCTGCTAGCGTTTCTTGGTCATCACTTTCTACCTGAAGCTTCACATCTAATTTTGATTTTGGATAATCCAAACTTTCAATGCTTTCGATCAATTGCTCTATCACTGCACTTTCTTTAAAAGCAGGCAATAAAATAGTATATATAGGAAAATCTTCTTCATTCAGCTTACTATAATCCACTTTTTGATTAGAGGTTTCACATAAGTTAAAAATTGTAGCTATAAACTTGAATAAATAACTAGAACATCCGATTATAAATATCAACATCAAAGCAAAATATGTATATTTCTCTGTTAGTGTTAAAATTGAAGTTACAATAAAGAAAGAAGCAAAAAATATTGAGCTTAGTTTAATGCTTTTAGCTGAAAAATTAGGATTCTTGTAATATAAGTAGTTGCTTGCAAATTCTGAAATACCAAAGTGCGAGTTAAGAAGATTTAAAATCTGTTCGCTATCCACTTTTATTAATACATAGTCAATACCGTAATGAGCTTCGACCCAACGGTTGATATCTCGGCTTGTGTCTTCAACCATAAAAAAAGTAGTATTATTTAATTTTTGCCAAGGAATTATATTAAATTTATAGTAAAAAAGTTTCTCTGGCTCTTTGCACAAACTAGAATCAAACTTAATTTTTTCTACATTATCAGCTTGAAGTATAGGCAATTGTTGCATTGAACCTAATGCAATTTTTTATTTAAGTCACGTGAAAACGAAGATATGACCTCGCTACTACGCTTATCATCTTTACGTTCATGCATTATTCTTTTTACAGCATCAGCAGCTATATTCGCTGTGTTAGCCTGTAAATCTCCAAGAGCTTTTTCAACTTGGTCAGTGACTTTCTTCAAGTTAGAATGGGCATTGTCATCTAATGTCTGATCTAGCTGCTGTCTATTGTGCTTAATGATACTATTAGCTTTATCAAGTGCTTCATTCATCATTTTATTAACTTCTGCATCTAATTCTTTGTATTTTTTAGAAGATTTTTTGTAATACTCCAACATATCTTTCCTGAATTTTTCAGTTTCTTCACTTGAAAATTTGCTTTTGTTACGCTTATTGTTAAGCGCATTTTTTATCACTTTCTTTAGCAATTTATACGAAAGGACAAAACTTACCAAGAAGGCAAGACCGATAATCAGTGATGTAGACATAAAAACCCCTAAAATTCTTTGGACACCAAGTCAGCAATAAATTCCTCTTCAATTTCAGAATTAGTCAACTTAGTATAATAAATTAAAGCAATACTAGTAGCCATTTGTTTTAACTGATCAGTATATTCAGATTTAAATTCTGCCACTTTTTTTTCAATAAGCTTGCTCTTTTTTTTATCTTCCTCTTCTAATATATTCTTAACATTAGCTCTCATTTCTTCTACCTGAGCAAGTGCATCATCTATGATTTTTTTTGCCTGTATTCTAGCTTGGTTTAAAGCGGCATTATACTTGGCAACCTGATCTTCCGTGAGTCTTAAAAGATGAACAGAACTATTAAAAGAATCCAATACTTCTTTACTTCTAGTGCTTATTATTTCATCTAACTTTGGCAAAAATAAACAACTTACTACGAAAAAAAGTGAAGAGAAAAAAATTAAAAACCAAAAAACTTGAGAAAAGAAGGTTGAAACATCAAGCTGTGGCATCTGTTAAGCAGCAAATATTAATAACATTGCAAGTACAAACGCAAGCAATCCCATGATTTCAACCATGGCAGCACCAATATAAACATAACTTTTCATTTTACCTTCTGATTCAGGGTTTCTCGCAATCCCATTTAACATAGCAGAGAAGATATTAGCTATACCTAAACCAGCACCGAGCATTCCAAACACAGCTAAACCAATTGCTATAAATTTTAAAGCTACTAAATCCATATATTACCTTTAATTATTTCTTTATAATATAATTGTAAAATATTCTACAAGGAAGTCAATTACTTTACTGCATCTGACAAATATACACATGTTAATATAGTAAATATATAAGCTTGTAAAATTGCAACAAATACTTCAAATCCTATCAATGCAATTATGAACAAAAACGGCGCAGGAGTGAAAAATATGTTCATATTTACAATAAACCCTGCTATCACTTTGATGATTGTATGACCAGCAATCATATTTGCTGCAAGCCTTATTGATAGGCTAACCGGCCTTACTAAATAAGCAAACAACTTAATAATAATTATTATAGGTGCAAGCCACGAAGGAGTTCCTTTTGGTAGCAATATGCGTAAAAATTCTACTCCCCTTTCTTTAAATCCAACAATCGTTATATAAATAAAAACCACCATCGATAAAGCGAAGGTGACTATCACATGACTTGTGACCGTGAAACTATAAGGAAGAACACCAACTAAATTACACGATAAAATGAAAATAAACACTGTAAATATCAATGGAATGTGCTGCAAGCCTTTGCTTCCAGTGTTATTTTCTATTATTGAAATAACAAAATCATATACATACTCAACTGCAGCTTGCAAATATCCTGGTATTACTGCCCCCTTCTTTATTCCAAAAAGCAAAAAGAGTATCACCAATATCACCGAAATCATCGTGAAAAGAGATGAATTGGTAAAGCTTACGTCATACCCAAATAACCTAGGTAACTCTATTACCGTATATACTTTAAACTGTTCCAGCGGATTTAATGCCATTTTAATCTGAATTATAAACAGTAAATAAAGTATGAATTTTATAGGACAAAGTCAAGAATTAAGATAAGGCTCTGTATTATTATAACATTAACATATTAACAAAATATGTAATTAGAATGTTAATTACAGTCAGCTCTGTATTTTAAAATTTACTAATCTTGTTAAATTATTCAATATCTTGACTTAATATCTTATTTTGATTATAATTTAATTTTTAGTGAGGTATATA
>NZ_JBIXJM010000066.1:0-1822 GCF_044752445.1 Wolbachia endosymbiont of Drosophila barbarae
TGGCATCTTTTTTTAATAAAGTGCTAATAAAAGGAACGGTCACATTTGACCCTATAGATTCATTATCTATCTTTTCTATAATTTTATCAATGCTATAGAAAGAACGTTCTATTCTTGCTAAAATATAATTAATCACTTTTAAATCAATTTTTAACTGTTTATCTGAAAATCGTTTTATTAGCATAATTCTTAATAATTCCTCGCTTGCAGGCAAAATTTTTACGCTGATAGTTGATAATATTCGAGAACTTAAATCTCTTAGTTTGAAGTTAAGCTTTTTTGGTGAAATTGAAGAAGTGATTAGCAGCCTCTTGTCGTTTTCTTTCATGTAATTGTAACAATGTAATAACATTGCTTCATCTTTAATGTTTTGTACGTCTTCTAAAATAAAAGCATCGCTATACCTAATCTCGCTTACGAAGTTATTCACATTGATAAAGATTGCATCGTTTATTGATTGCCAAATATGAGCAAGATGAGTTTTACCGGAGCTGTTAGGTCCAAAAAGAATCAGACATTTCCAAGATAAATCATTAACTACCGAATTATATACGTGCTTATTTTCATCTAAGATGATGTAATTTTGCCAGCTATAATCAGCTTGATTGTTGTTAAATAAATTTAATTGCACGTTGAACCTCTTACGTAACCTCTTTCTGGTAGTAATTTTTGCGCAGAAATTTACTTACGCTCCTCAAATGTGTCAGGTATTCTGGGCTCATTTCTCCTCTTACCATAAATTGATTATGCAAAAGGTCTGTTAGCCGTTTTTATAAAGCTCACTTTTAAAATATTTATTGATTGCATATTCTACTGATACATTGAACATTGCTATTATTGGAATAAAAAGTAATATACCTGTAAATCCAAAATATGAAGCGCATATAGTAATTCCCAGAATAATTACAGTTGGATGTATATGAACTTTTTTTCCTATTAATAAAGGAACTAATATATTTGAATCTATTAATTGTCCAACACCAAATAATAGCAAAACAGCAGCACTTTCAAACCATCCACTAAATTGAGTGATAGCGCTCAAAAACCCAATAATGGTATATAATAATGGCCCTACGTAAGGTATGAACGTTAACATTCCTGATAAAATTCCAATAACAATAGAGTGTTCC
Source organism: Wolbachia endosymbiont of Drosophila barbarae (assembly GCF_044752445.1). Lineage (NCBI taxonomy): Bacteria > Pseudomonadati > Pseudomonadota > Alphaproteobacteria > Rickettsiales > Anaplasmataceae > Wolbachia > Wolbachia endosymbiont of Drosophila barbarae. The sequence continues at coordinate 1,131 of NZ_JBIXJM010000066.1, forward strand.
AATCCGATTATGCTCAGGCTCACAGAGTAAAAGACCATCATGACAATACATACATTTACCTGCCCCTTTAGATAATTAGATATAATGAAATCCACTTTGGAAAAATAATCTGCAATTTTTCCTCTGTAAGGAATAGGGATTAATTTACTAGCTTTTTCTATAATTAAAGGCCAATCACGTAATATATAGAAAAACACTACAGGAGTAATCACCATTAATGATACCGTGTTAAAGCTTGAACTTAACACTTGGATTATAAAGTTACTAGCAATATCAAGAGCATTCATGAAATAAGATACATAGTTGCTGTAATTTTCTGCTAGATTTTTAGATAAATGATCAAATAAGCTATCCTCGATTTTCATATTAAGAAATTCTAATACAGAGGGGATTACTTTAAGCTTTAATGAAGGCACTTTACTCACTAAGAAATTTAATATTGAAGTAATTTGAACATATATAATAGGTAAAACAAATGTTATGACTAGTATAAAAGCTATTAATAAAATAAGTATTATAAAAATTACAGAACATGAACGTGGTATTCTATACTTTTCAAACTTGACTACTAGCGGATTAAACAAATATGCAATAATAATAGATATTAAACATGGAAAAATCATAGGACGCATCAGGAATAACATCCCTATTATAAAAAGCAGTATGAAACAAATAGTTATATGACGTTTTTG
>NZ_JBIXJM010000067.1:0-1648 GCF_044752445.1 Wolbachia endosymbiont of Drosophila barbarae
TTTTTACAACTCAAACATGGATGTAAATTATCTTTACAAAGCTTAAAAGCTGTTTTTATCTCTAATGGTTCTTTCTTTAAATTGTACAGTAACTTATATGGATTAACAGGCACTTTAGGGTCACAGAGAGAAAGAGATTTATTGCAGGAGATACATGAGGTAGACTTTGTAACTATCCCTACAGCCAAGTCTAAGCAATTTCGTGAGGAAAAACCTATTCTTTGTACTGGCAAAGATGAATGGATAAAGCGCATATGTAATGAAACAAAAAGGCTAACTGAGGAAAAAAAACGATCTGTTTTAATCATCTGTGAAACAGTAAATGATGTAGAGACTTTATACAAAGCTTTTGGAGGAAAGGATGCAAAACATGTTCATACATATACAAGAGATTACGAAGAGTTTGATAAAGGGTTTGAAATTGTTCAAGGTAACAAAGAGCTGGGGCAAGGACAGATTATTATTGCAACGAACTTAGCTGGCCGTGGAACTGACATAAAAATTACAGAAGAATTGAGGAAAGCAGAAGGATTACATGTTTGTTTAACTTACCTACCTAGCAATATTCGAGTTGAACAGCAAGCATTTGGGCGAGCAGCAAGAAGTGGAGACCAGGGTTCTGGTCAGTTAATCATCATGGATTCAAAAGGACAAGAATATAGTAACTCAAAAATACTTGATTTAAAGAAAGAGCGTGATGTGGAAGAATTACATCGTATATCTGACATTAAAGCTTACTATGATACTCAGATTACTATGGAAGAAAGCTGTTTTAAAGCATTCAAAGAGCAGTACGAACAATTGAAGAAAGACCTTGATGATAAAAAAGTACCTACTGAAGTTAAAGAAATTTTATTGCAGAGTTGCTTGGACAAATGGGCTTTCTGGTTAGATGAACACACTAAATATGTAAGAAATTTGACAGGTGAACAGGATAAAAGAAATCTTTACAACCTACTGGACAAATTTATCTCACGATTAAAGAATTTAGACACTGGGTATAGCGAAAAGTGGTTAGCCTGGGTTAAAGAAAATCCAATTCAAATGATTAAACTTGGAAAGTATCTCTCTCAAAATGAGGAACATAAAAATGCTCATAAAAATGCCCTTGAGCTGTTTGATGAGGTGATTAAAAAAGAGCCATATTTTTCTGAAGCAGCACGTTATTACAAGGCATTTGCATTAGTAAAGAAGGTTGATTTAGAACAAAAGCCTTTAAAAGAAGAAGATGAGAAAGTTTTGAAAGAATTTAAGCAAGAATTGCGAGAAGCTGCAAGGCTTTTAGATGAGCATAGTAAATTTGCTATCAATGCAGCAGGTATTATTGGTAAGATTAAGAAGAATAATAACGAAAGTATCATTCAAATCGACGCTTATGAAGAACAGCAAAAGAGCTTGGCTAACCTTTATTATATGTTTTCACGGTTTATAGATGATATTTTTGGACACACTATTACTCCACAATCTTTTGCTAATAATGATATTAAGGAAGAGCTGGCTGAAAGTCTATATAAGGATCTTCTTGAAAAGGGCATGCTAAAAAAGCCGAGAGTAAAAAAGAGCATTTCTGAAGAAGAGCTAAAAGTGATCAGTGCTGGCTATGGAGTATCAGTTGAAACATTAAAAATTTTTCTTTCCAAATATGAAG
>NZ_JBIXJM010000068.1:0-10555 GCF_044752445.1 Wolbachia endosymbiont of Drosophila barbarae
ATTTGAGATAGTTACATGAATTTACCATAAATCACCATCTCATAAAGTGTGATGCAACAAAGCCCACTGGAATCCAGTTCTTGTTATACAATTGCCTAGTGCGCTCATTTACAGTTAAGTTTTCTGGATCCAAGTAGTCAAGCACTGGGATGACATCCTTTTCGGTAAAAATTGCTCTTATATCACAACATTCATACAGCTGTATGCCTAGGCACTGGGATGACATAAATAAGCGCTGAAATGACATAAATAAACATTGGAGTGACAATCTTGTAGTGACTTGCATGACAACTAACTTTTTATTTACTTCAAAATAGCACTGTAAAAAATTTAACATATCAAATTATAGAGCTAATATAGGATATACCTTGCTAAATAAAAAAAAAAGTATAATATTTTATAAGGTATGCAGGCAAAAACTCTGTAATTTGGTCAGATCAGAAATGAAGCAGCCATATCAGAACCTTTTTGGGTTGCATACCTATTTCATTATTTGTTTTATCCGAGGCTATGAATATAGCATTAAAACATCGTCCTAGTAGCTTCAAAGATCTAGTAGGTCAAGATATATTAGTGCGTGTATTAGAAAATGCTTTTATTTTAAACAAAATCCCACAATCTATACTGCTCTCTGGTAGTAGTGGAGTTGGTAAAACCACCACTGCAAGGATAATAGCTTTATGTTTGAATTGTTCCCTGGGGCCAATTTTTGAACCTTGCGGATTATGTGAAAATTGTCTAGCAATAAAAAATTCAAGCCATCCAGATGTAATTGAAATCGATGCAGCAAGTCACACTAGCATTGACGATATTAAAGTAATCCTGGGAGATATTTGCTATTCACCTATAAGCTCTAAATTCAAAGTCTACATTATAGATGAAGTACACATGCTATCTAGCAGTGCATTTAACGCATTACTTAAAACCCTAGAAGAGCCACCATCTAGTGTAAAGTTCATTTTAGCAACTACGGAAATAAAAAAGATACCAATAACTATTATTGCACGTTGTCAAAGATTTGATTTACACAACATTCCTGTAGCTAAAATAGTGGAACGTTTAAATGATGTTGCACAAAAAGAGAGTTATTCCATTGAAAAGGGAGCATTAGAATTAATTGCACGACACTCTGGAAATTCAATGCGTAACGCCTTGTTTTTGATGAATCAAGCAGTGCTATATAGCAAAGATGGTGCAATATCCACTAAAAATGTGACAGACATACTTGGCCTAGTGGATAAAGATATTATATTCGATCTATTAGGGGCAATATTAGAAGGTGATTTACAGAAAGCTCTATCAGTGTTTGACAAGGCGGTAAAAACAGCAAACCCACTTAGTATTTTTGAAGGTCTATTGCAAACAATTCAGTTAGTATGCCGTTTTTTGATTACAAAAGAGATTGATAATGCAGTTACAGAGCATGAAAAGAATAGGACAAAAGATTTAAGTATAAAGAGATCTTTAATATTTTTTTCGAGATTGTGGAAGATGTTGCTTAAAGGTATTCAAGATATAAAAACTTCAACATGCAACGATGTTGCTGCTGAAATGATGTTAATTAGCCTCTGTTATCTTTCTGATCTGCCTTCTCCGGAACAGGTGATCAAAAAAGTTCTTTCACAGAATGTAGAGCAAGGAAATAGACAGGGCAGACCTGTTGCACCTTTCCCCTCTGTCATCCAAGTAGCTGACTACTCGGATCCAAAAAAATATGTGGAAAGTAAACAACAACCCCACTCTGTCATCCCAGTGCGTGACACTGGGATCCATGTGGAAAATAAACAACAAAATTACGATTTTGATAAGATTTTGCAACTATTAAGGCGAAGTAACCAAATTTATCTTTACAAACAACTGTGTAATAATCTACAATTAATAGATTGTAAACCTGGATATTTAAAATTAAAAGCTGTATCTAAGTTGGATAGTAATTTTTGCAATGATTTAAAAAATTACTTAAACCAGGTAACCCAGCAAGAGTGGGTTATTGCAGTTGATACAGGTTATATAAACAGGGAAGTGAGTAATTTAAATTATGCACCTGCAGTTAAGGATATCCTTGACACGTTTAAAGGTGCAAAAGTAGTTAATATAGAAAATAAGGAGTAAGTTGTGGATTTTAGTCAAATAATGAAACAAGCGCAAGAGATGCAAAAAAAGCTTGCAGAAGCTCAAGAAAAATATGTTGGAAAAGAGTTTCAAGGTATTTCTGGTGGTGGCAAAGTTTCTGTATTAGTGGAAGTCATAAAAATAGGTAGCTATAAAGCTAAAAAAGTGAACATAGACTTAGAACTTATGAGAAATGAGGAAAAAGATATAGTAGAGGATTTAGTAACAGCAGCGTTTAATGATGCCGTTAAAAAAGCAGAAGAAGATATGGCGAATGCAACTTCTGATCTTGCAGGTATGATGGGTTTACCATCTGGGTTTAAACTTCCTTTTTGAATTTACTACTGAAGTTTCTTTTAGTGTAAGTATTTTTTTTCTAATATTCCCAACGCTAGTACTTCTTCATATAATGTACCTATACTAGCATAGCCCTACGTCATACCGTGATTCATTCCACAACTGTACAAACATTGCAATATGGCACATAGTAAACGATGTCATTCCAGTCTGGAATCCAGCCTTGCCGTAATCTCATCAAGAACATTGTGTTTTAACATAAAACGGCTACTTTTATGCTTACCAACTTAATAAAATTCCTGGATCCCAGACTGGGATGACAAGAAGATGGTACTTGGATAAGAGGCATTGCCCTCCTGGTAGGCCCAAATTGCAATGTTCGTACAGTTGTAGATTTCTCATCCGCTAACAAGCAGCGAGATGACGAGGTCTTTCGATAGTAAATCTTACCTGTGTTAGCTATACCAAAAAATCAAAAGTCGTATTTATTCATTAATAAAATCTTTGTCTTCTCCTAAAAATTAGTTAAAATGTAGAATATTTTGTGTTATTAAGTTAGCACTTGACTTAACTTTAGTTGTTACTTAGACTGCTAAAGTGGAATTTTAATTTTTTTACGAGGACAATTATGCATTATAAAAAGTTTTTTTCAGCAGCCGCTTTAGCAACGTTGCTAAGTTTATCAAGCTCTGCTTTTTCAGATCCTGTTGGTCCAATAAGTGATGAAGAAACTAGTTACTATATTCGTTTGCAATACAACGGTGAAATTTTACCTCTTTTCACAAAAGTTGATGGTATTACCTATAAGAAAGACAATAGTGATTACAGTCCATTAAAAGCGTCTTTTCTAGCTGGTGGTGGTGCGTTTGGTTACAAAATGGACGACATCAGGGTTGATGTTGAAGGAGTTTATTCATACCTAAACAAAAATAATGTTACAGATGCAAGATTTACGCCAGATACTATTGCAGACAGTGTAACAGCAATTTCAGGGCTAGTTAACGTTTATTACGATATAGCAATTGAAGATATGCCTATCACTCCATATGTTGGTGTTGGTGTTGGTGCAGCGTATATTAGCACTCCTTTGAAAGACGCTGTGAATGATCAAAAAAGTAAATTTGGTTTTGCTGGTCAAGTAAAAGCTGGTGTTAGTTATGATGTAACTCCAGAAGTCAAACTTTATGCTGGAGCTCGTTATTTCGGTTCTTATGGTGCTAATTTCGATAAAAGCGGTGGTGAGAAAGACAAAGGAGGACATACAGTCCTTTACAGCACTGTTGGTGCAGAAGCTGGAGTAGCGTTTAATTTTTAGTCTATCTCAGTCTTGTTATCCCAGTGGGTTTTTTCTTGTCATTCAAGTAGCATGACACTGGGATCTAGAAAAAAGAAATGTGGATTCCAGTGTCAAGGCACTGGAATAACACTATTTGCTATGTGTTTAAGCTATAACGTTTACCATTGTACTGGTAGAATATCATCTAAAGTTACATAATGTTATCCAATTAGCTAACACTGCGGCCTACTGTCTCCAAGAAATTAGATGGAAAATTTGTACTTTTTTCAAATCAAAGCTTGAATTTTTGCTGGAAAATCAATATATTATATGCATGAAGTTTTAATTTAAGTTGTTATGTTGACCCCAATGGCAAGCTTATGTGTCGATAGCAGAACCAATCTCATGCAATATATTGCTAGGGTGCGAAAATTTCCCATGCTGTCTCAAGAGGAAGAAGTACAACTAGCAAAAAATTGGAACCAATACAAGGATATTTCTTCTGCTCATAAATTGATTACCAGCCATTTGAATTTGGTAGTGAAAATTGCAATGAAATTCAAAAATTATGGACTATTGTTGATGGACCTGGTCATGGAAGGGAATATGGGTTTAATGCATGCAGTAAAAAAGTTTAATCCTGATTTAGGGTTTCGTTTTTCAACTTATGCAGTGTGGTGGATTGAAGCTTCAATAAAAGACTTTATATTGAAATCTTGGTCATTTGTGAAAATAGGCACAACGCAAGCACAAAGAAGATTATTTTTTAGTTTACGTAAAATAAAAAAAAGAATTTTACAGTATACAAACAGAGAAACTTTAAATAATGAAGAAATAAAAGCAATATCTAATGAGCTTTCTGTATCCGAAGGAGATGTTATACAAATGAATTACCGTTTGGCTTGTAAGGATCAGTCGCTAAACGATTGCATAAAAATAGGTGATGACTCTAAAAGGGAGTTACAAGATATGATCCCATGTAACTTGGTCAGTCAAGAAGTAACCTATCAGAATCATGAAGAAAAAGAATTAAAAGAAACAATTTTAAACAATGCACTAGCGAGCCTCAACGAAAGGGCAAGAGACATTTTTATCAGTAGATATTTGTCTGAAAACATTCAAACTCTGGATGAACTTAGTAAAAAGTATTGTGTTTCAAGAGAAAGAATAAGGCAGTTGGCTGAGCAGGCGATGGCTAAGGTAAAACGATATATACAATCTGAAAGTTTGAAATTTGGTTTGCATGCGTAGTTTTTTTATATTTCTAATATTTTTTTCGATAGGCGCTTTTGCATCGGTTAGTGATGTACAATTGAAGGAAAAATATAAAGATTGGCTCGTGTATACTGCATTGGAAGATGGAGAGAAAGTATGTTATATTGTATCCTATCCTAAAAAAAAAAGCGAATATTATACAACCAATCGCAAGCCGTATGTAATGATTAGTTATGTTGATAAAAAAGCAGATGAGGTAAGCGTTACCTCTGGTTTTCAGTATGATAAGGAGCCTGTAGCTCTCAATATCGACAAAAAAATTAAATATACACTGCCCATAATACAGGGAAGTTTTGCGTGGGCAGAGCATACAAAAATAGATCAAGATCTCATTCTAAAAATGAAGCAGGGATTATCAATGGTAGTTAATGGAAAAACAAAAACAGTGACCATTGATGATACTTATTCCCTACTTGGTTTTCAAAAAGCGTATCAAAAAATGCATGATTTATGCCATACAAAGTAAATTATTGTAACAGAATACCCAGCTATAGTATAAACTAGACTACTCTTTCAATGGAAATATAAATAGCACTTTACTTTATATGGGATGTGGATATCATTTAAAATATATTTTTGAGAGTTAGCAATGTCAGAGGTTGCAGGTGTAGATACAGAAATCAAAAAGCAAAATTCTGTGTGCGAGCAGATGCGTTTTAGCGTGAGCCGCACAAGTCTTTTAAATACATTATCCAGAGTAAGTGGAGTGGTTGAAAGGCGTAATGCAATAGATGTTTTGGCGTGTATAAATATCAAAGCACAACACGGCAGCATAAAATTAATGGCAACTGATCTTGACATTTCAATGTTTGCCTCACTTGCTGCAACCGTATTAACAGAAGGAGAAGTAAAAATTTCAGCGCATACTTTACATGACATAGTGAAGAAGTTACCCGCTGATTTGGATGTCAATTTTGAAGTAAACAATCAAGGAAAATTATTGATGTCTTGCGGAAATGCAAACTTTTCTTTACCGAATGTAGTTTCAAGCAGCTTTCCTGCTCTTGAAGAAGACAATTATAAACATGATTTTACTCTACTAAATACAGACCTGATAGACTTATTAACTAAAACAAAATTTGCTGTATCACTAGATGATACAAGGTATAATTTAAATGGAATATATCTACATACAGATGAGCAATTTCTGTACTGCGTTGCAACTGATGGCCATCGTTTATCATGTATAAAGAGGCCAAAGCCTGGGAACATCAATGGCGAATTTGGTGTGATCATTCCACGTAAAACTGTTATGGAGCTGTTAAAAATATTGGACGATTGTAATGAAATTAAAGTAAAACTCTCAGACAGAAAAATCAAGTTTACATGCGGTGAATATATTCTAATATCAAAATTAATAGATGGAACTTTTCCAAATTATAAAGCAGTTATTCCAGCATCTCAAGATAAGCATATGATTATTGAAAGTAAAAAACTTTCAGACGTTATAGATCGAGTTTCCGTTGTTGTATCTGATAAAGTAAAATCCATTAAATTCTCACTACAAGAAAAGCTGCTAACTCTGCATTCAAACTCCCAAGAGTGCAGTGATGCAACTGAATCCATAGAAGTGGACTACAATGAAGCCCCTATAGAAATAGGGTTCAACTCGCGTTATTTACTTGATGTTCTATCCTGCATAAAAAATAAATGTAAGTTTAGCTTAGCCGATGGTAATAGTGCTACAATTATCACTGATGAAGACGATTCAAGTGCATTATATGTAGTAATGCCAATGAGAACTTAAACTCGTCATCTCGCTGCTTGTTAGCGGAATCTGGAGATACCGTGGCGGTATGGCACTTATTTCACTAGCTTTTATTAAATTAGTAATCTATCTTTACCAAATATAAGCCAAAAGGTGGTGCAGTAACTCCAGCGGCACTTCTTTTGCATTGGTTTAATATATTTAGCATTTCTTGCGGATTGGTTCTATTTTTTCCAAATTCAACTAAAGTACCCGCAATAATCCTCACTTGGTTATGTAAAAAGGAAATAGCAGATATTTTGATGTGTATATGATTCCCGTTTTGTACTATATCGATATCATCAATTGTTCTGATCGGATTTGCGGCGTGACAATCTTTTGAACGGAAACTTGAAAGGTCATATTTTCCAAGTAGATGTTTAGCAGCTTCACGCATAATATTTACATCAAGTGGACTAAACACTTGCCATACATAACCTGTCTCCAGAGCGGCAGGAGCATAGCGATTAACTATTCTGTATTCGTAATATCTTTTTTTTGCTGAAAACCGTGCGTGAAACGCATCATCTACAACTTCTACATTGAGCACGACTATAGGAATTGATTTTAAATGATAATTTATTGCGTTTCTTATTCTATAAAGCTCAAATTCCTTTTCCATATCAAAATGAGCAACTTGTCCTAAAGCATGAACCCCTGCATCAGTCCTGCCACCACAGTACAAGGCAATTTTCTCACCACTAAAATTAAATATAGCATTTTCTATCTTCTCCTGGATTGAGTTAGCAGAGTGTTGCTGTTTTTGCCAACCAGAGAAACTACTACCATTATATTCTACCGTTATTTTGTATCGCACTGCATTACATCAAGCTCTATCTAAAATAGTCATTTTCTATCTTAACATAATTTATGGTCAAGCCTACAGTGCTGCCACTCCCATAAAGTAGTTCGTCCAATCTTAAATCTTGCTGCCACTGCTTCTCTGCTTTCTCCTTCGTCTAGCGCCTCCATTGCTTTTTTTCTTAAATCATAACTATATGCTGCTGGCATTCAACCTCCTTATCATTATCTATCCTTATCACATCCGGACTTCTATGAAAAGAGCTATAAATCGTGAAAAAGAACTGTTCATTAAGTGCTATTTGCTTAATAAATTTACTGACATTGGTATGGCTAAATTCGAAATGGCTACATGAATTTATCGTAAATTATTACCGTATAAGGTATGATGCGACAAAGCCATCCCAGTGTCAGCTACTCGGATGACACCGTCATAAAGGAACCAGTGTTAGCTACTTGGATGACAACCATTGTGCTTGAGGCAAAATTGACTATCACTTCTTTTTATAGAGCTTGCTCCAAACTTTGTTGTTAGTTAATACAAAAAACACTGTTAAAATTATAAAATACGCCACTACTTTTAATCCAAGCTTATGCCGGTGCTCTAATTCTGGCTCTGCCGCCCACTGTAAAAAATTTATCACATCATACGCCATATTTTCAACTGTGGCTTGCCTTGCACCATCATATTCCACCATTCCTTCAGAAAGTGGTGGCGCCATAGCTAATCTGCCTGTTGGAAAATACGAATTAAAATATAAATCATTTTCATCGTGTTCGCCGTTTTGATAGCCTGTTAACAATGAATAGACATAATTTGCACCATCATGCCTTGCTTTAATAATTAATGATAAGTCTGGTGGGACTGCACCATTGTTGCTTACTGCAGCTGCTTCTTTTGTATCAAAAGGCGCAATAAAATAATCCGAAGGTACTCCAGGTCTGTCAAACATTTCACCCAAATCATTCGGACCATCTTTAACTTGATAAGAAGCTGCTATTTGTTTTACATCTTCTTCAGAAAAACCGACATCTTGCAAATTACGAAATGCTACCCTATTCATTGAATGACAAGCAGCACAGACTTCTTTATACACTTTATAGCCACGCTGAATTGACTCTCTATCGAAAGATCCGACAATTCCATCAAATTTCCAGTCTATTTTCTTATTTGGTGATGATTTAAATTCTTCTGCAGATATAAGACTAGATAGAAATAACATGCAGAAGATTGCAAATACATTAGATCCCATGCATAACCACTGTTTTAGTAAATTTCGAATTGATGTCATGCAAGTAGCTGACACTGGAATCCAGCTTATTTCATCACTGACATTATGGTTATCATGCACTCCTAGAATCTGTTGTCCATTGCATGATTTGTAAGTATTTTTATACCTGGATCCCAGTGTCAAGCACTGGGATGACAACGGAAGATAGTGGAATGACACTGTGTGTTGTATACAACGTTCATACAATTGTGTACATGATGCTGGAATCCATTTATTTTTTTTCTGGATCCCAGTGTCAAGCACTGGGATGACAAAAGAGGGCTCTGGGATGACAGAGAATTTTGTAAGAGATCTGCTTTGAATTGACATCACCTCATCTCCGGCACAGAATCACTTAAGGTTTTTGGTGGTTCTTTTGGCTTTTCATACTTACTAAGCAGTGGTAAAACTATCACAAAGTATGCAAAGTAATAAAGAGTAGATAGCCTACTCATAGTAATGTAAGGCTCTTTCACCTCTTGTCCTCCAAGCCAGGCAAGAAGTGCAAAATTTATTGCAAAAACCCAAAAAAATTTCTTGAATACCGGGCGATAAGCACCACTTTTAACTTTTGATCTATCAAGCCAAGGTAACAAAAACCACACTAAAATAGATGCAAACATGGTAAGCACACCAGTAAGTTTATCTGGAATTGAACGTAGCATTGCATAAAAAGGTAAAAAATACCACTCTGGCACTATATGTACCGGAGTGACCATAGAGTCAGCTTCTATATAATTGTCTGGATGTCCAAGATAATTAGGAGCATAGAAAACAAATGCGAACAAAACTACAAAAAATAGACCAAAAGTTATGCAATCCTTGACTATATAATAAGGATAGAGAGGAATGGTATCCTTATCTGATTTTACCTCCACTCCACTTGGGTTACCAGAGCCAAACCTATGCAGAGCTATCACATGAAGCATAGCTAAAGCAATAATAACAAAAGGCAGAAGATAATGCAGAGCGAAAAAACGGTTAAGAGTTGGATTATCAACGGAAAAACCACCCCATAACCATATAACTATTTTATTGCCAACTAAAGGTATAGCAGAAAATAAGTTGGTTATAACTGTTGCACCCCAGAAACTCATTTGTCCCCAGGGAAGAACATATCCCATAAAGGCAGTTGCCATCATTGCAAAAAATATAAATATACCAACAAACCACACCATCTCTCGTGGTCTCTTGTAAGATCCGTAATATAATCCACGCATTATATGAATATAAACTACCATAAAGAAAAGTGATGCTCCAACAGCGTGAGTGTAGCGTATTAACCACCCGTAATTCACATCCCGCATTATGCGCTCTACACTATTAAACGCATAATCAACATGCGGAGTGTAGTGCATAGCAAGAAATATACCTGTTATTATTTGTAAAATTAGCGCTATACCAGCCAAAGAGCCAAAGTTCCAAGCATAATTTAAGTTTTTTGGTACTTGATAAGAAGCGGTGTGTTTTAGAAAAGAAAATATAGGCAGTCTATATTCTATCCACCCTAATATGCCTTTTTCTTCTTTTATTACTTCTTTTTTGTTATCTTCCTGCATAACTTAAACCTTTCTGAACACATGTCGATTGCTACTTTTATCTTATTTTTTTATTGTAGCAACTTATCCTTTACGCACAAATAAAAACTTTAAAGCAATATTAATTACCTCTTCAGCAACCTGTCACGTGCTGCGTTTAACTTTTGTGCAAAATATTCCGAGCCTCCCTTATCTGGGTGAACTAATTTCATTAAATTTTGATATGCTTTATTGATTT
>NZ_JBIXJM010000069.1:0-611 GCF_044752445.1 Wolbachia endosymbiont of Drosophila barbarae
GTCAACAATTGCTTAATAGAGAAAGAGCTCTGGATATAAGAAAGAAAGAGTTTTCTCAAGTTGATCAATTTTATACAAGGGATTTGCTGACAGGATTACAACAAATCTGTAAAGATGGAATAAATAATCACGGAAGTATCTTATATGACAAATATCTTTGGTCTATTTCTGTAATGGCTCCATCTGTTATGGTAGATCATTTATCTGACTTGCATGATAAATCGGTATTTTATATCAGTAATAAAGATATGGAGTTGTTTGCAGATCTTGTTGATATGATGAGTGAGCAACCTTTCCTGGATCTTGTAGGTGATTCATGGAATGCTTTATTTAAAAGGATGAAGGAAATGAGGGGAGAAGCACTAGGGAAACTTGCTTCTTCACAAAGTTTTACACCTTTAACTCATCCTATGTATTTTTATCTTTGTAAGAGCTTTCAGGAGCTAATTTTAGAGATTAGTAGTAAAACAGATATTTCTGTTAATGATCTACTGAAAAAAGACGGTCAAGGAAAATGGGGCTTAATACAAACTATAAATTGGCCATTAACTTCCTCTCTAAACCGCTCTCTCGAACAGCAATATCACTTTATCTTTACACTAATGAAACAT
>NZ_JBIXJM010000070.1:0-6749 GCF_044752445.1 Wolbachia endosymbiont of Drosophila barbarae
TGAAGAGTTTAAATTGAGGTCTAATTTAAGCTTGCTTAAACCTTGGAGCGTTAATTTTTTATCACTGATATCTTCATTATTCATATTATTTTATTATATTAATCCAAGCTTTTTACGTGCTTCTATGATTATTGAATCTACTGTATCTTTTAGATCTTCTTTGCTATCGGATGAGGAAGAGAGTATGCTGCAAAACTCATAACTTGATAAATCTGCTATGTCCTCTAAAGTCTTAATATCATGCTTACTAAGAGCAATTTTATTGTCTATTGATAAAGTTAAATTGATTACATCATCCTCCATACCTAAACTTTTTAGCTCTTCTATTTTTCTATCATTTTCTGCTTTCAGGTACTTATTTGCTCTATTATGAAGTTCGTTTGCAATATCTTCATTAAAGCCCTCTATTGAAGCAAGCTCTTTAATTGAAGCGCTAGATATGTCTTCTACACTTGAAAAACCTTCTGTTACCAATAGCTGACCCATAATCTCTTCTAAGTTTAAAACTTCAGCAAATAAAGCTGAACATTGACTAAGTTCTTTACTTCGCCTTTCTGATTCTTGCTGAGTGCTTAATATCTCAATTTTCCATCCAACAAGCTCTGAAGCTAATCTTACATTCTGGCCCTTTTTTCCTATCGCTAAACTCAATTGATCTTCAGCAACTATTAACTCTATGCAATTTTCATTTTCATCAATAATAACCTTCGATACTTCTGCAGGAGTAATGGCTTTAATAACAAATTGACCCAAATCTGAGGAGTAATTTATAACGTCAATTTTTTCACCATTTAATTCGTGTATAATAGTTTTTATTCTATCTCCCTTAACTCCAACACAAGCACCTACTGGATCAATGTTCTTGTCGGGAGAGAAAACTGCAACCTTAGACCTTGAACCAGCATCTCTAGCTATACCTTTAATTGTCACTAATCCGTCAGCAATTTCTGGTATTTCTTGATTTAATAATGCCTCCAAAAAGCCTTCATGAGTCCTAGAAAGAATAATTTGACGTCCATCATCAGAGCGCTTAACAGTCTGTATGTAAGCTTTAACCTTATCACCTTCACGAAATGATTCACCACCAGTTAAATTTCGCAATGGAAGATATGCCCTAGTGCCATTTATGTCTATAATAAGATCTGAATATTCTACTTGTTTAACAATACCATACCTTATTTCTCCCACCTTATCTTTAAATTCCTCATATTGCTTTTTTGACTCTTCATCTTTAATTATTTGAGCAATCTTTTGCTGGGCAATTCTTGCTGAAGCAAGATCAGTGTTAAGAGAGAGTAATTCACTAACAGTATCTCCAACTTTTGCATCTCCTTTTATTAATTTAGCTTGTGTAAGCGTAATTGATTCACACTCGGTATTCTCTTTTTCATTTGATTCATCATCAATAACTTTTAGTTTTCTATATGAAGTAACTTTGCCTGTGTTTCTATCTATATCAACTACAATTTTACTTTTGCTACCATATTTTTGATGAGCCACTGCTTCTATAGCACTTTCTAGTGCCTTTATTACAACATCAAAATCTAAACCTTTTTGAAGTGAAAGCTCTCCTGCTGTTTTTATTACATCAAGGCTTCCAACTATGTTATTCTTGTTACTTTTCTGCTTAACACTGCTTTTACGATTAGCAATCATAATAAATAAATCCAATGTAATTAGTTATAATTATAGCTCCAACGGGCAAAGAACACTATCTTAAATGTTAAATGATTGCTAATTTAAGTCAAGTTTTTTCATGTCTTTGTATAACAAGCAACGCAGGAGTAAAGAATAAAGTTAAAACCGTTGCAGCCAATATTCCACTTGCTATGGTTGTTGAAATGTCAACCCACCACTGGCTTGATGGAGCATCATATGTGATTTGTAGCGTAAAAAAATTGATATTTAACCTGGTAATCATCGGTATTAAACCAAGAACTGTGGTTGCAACGGTAAGCAATATTGGCCTAACGCGAGAAATTGCAGCGTTTATTACACATCGCTTGATGTCATTTTTGTGTACCTTAATTTGGTGATGAAAGGCATCAAGTAATAGTATGTTATTATTCACTATAATTCCCGCCAAAGCAATTATCCCCACTCCACACATAACAACTACGAAAACTTGTTGGATAAGAAAGAAAACAAAAAACACACATGTTGTGGATAAAAACACTGCTGTCATTACGATAAATGTATGGTATACATTATTAAACTGTGTCACTAATACCAATATCATTAGTGTAATCGCTAATATAAAAGCCTTTAACAAAAATGCTCCTGATTTTTGTTGATCTTCTTTGTCGCCTTTAAAATCAATTTTTACTCCCTTGTCCCAATCCTGGGCAATAGAATTCTGAATGAACTTTACTCTTTCATCAACAAGATAGCCAGTATCCAGGTCAGCAGAGATTGTCACTGTGCGTGATCCATCAATCCTACTTAGTTTGTTTACCTTTTTTTCGGGGGCATATTTTACTATGTTGCTCATAGGATACGGGCCATTAACTGTATTGATAAAAAGATTGTCTATAGTCTTCATGTTGCGGTCTCTTCTGGGGAAACGGAGTACAATATCGATTTCTTCATCCGTGTTATTTGGTCTATATTTTCCAATCAACACTCCATTTGTAACCATCTTTATAAAATCGCCAATGGTTGCAACACTTACTCCAGAACTTGTAGCCTTACTCTTATCAACGCTCATATTCCACTCTATTTCAGGTGCTGATCTGCTATCTTGAATATTTATAAACCCGGATGAAGGTTGGTTCATAATTTCTAGAATTTTCTCTGCTGTTAAATTCAAACTGGATACACTCCCGCTGAGGTTAATTTGTATTGGCTTGTCAGCCGACGGTCCTGGCTTTTCCTCTTGAACATTAATTATTATTCCTTTCATGTCTTGCACACTGCTCCTTATATCATTTAGTATGTGCTTAGCTTTGCGCCTGAAGCGCCAATCCATAAGTTCTAGTTGTATTCTGGCGATAACGTTGTCTGAAAATGCTCCTGATCTAGCATAAGAAACATGAATTTCTTTTTCAATGCTCAAAATGCGTTCTTCCACTTCTTTGAGTATCAGATCTCGTTCTTTGGCTGATAAGCTTTCTTTTGCTTTAACACTGATTAAAATATTATCTGAATCCACTTTCGGAAAAAACTTTACTCCAGGAGCAAAAGTAAAGTACAGCACACTAAATGAAAACAAAACGAATACAGTAGCACATACGAATTTTTTAGGATGATCCAAAACCTTCTCTAGCATGCGTACGTAAGCTCTTATTATAGGCCCAGCATTTTTTATTTCACCACTTTCTATAGCACTCATTTTTTTTATTTCTTTTTTTGAAGTTATCGAAGGCTTACCAAATATTGCACCAAGTGTTGGTATAAAAACCAAAGCCATAATGAGCGATCCAGTCAAAGTTAGAATTATTGTAATTGGTATGTACTGCATGAATTTACCAACAGTATCAGGCCAGAATAATAGAGGAAAAAACACTGCTAATTTAGTTAACGTTGATGATAGAACCGGATAAAACATATCACGAACTGAAGTGTAAAAAGCTTCTACTTTGTCCATTCCGCAGATCATCTTTCTATCGGCATATTCGCTGATCACAATTGCATCATCAACCAGCATGCCAACAGCCATAATTAAACTGAAGAGCACAACGATATTTAAGGTTATACCCATAAAGTAAAGAGCTATTATCCCAATGAGAAAGGAACCGGGTATCGAGAGTGCCACAAGAATAGCAATCCTTGTTCCCATAGAAAGCATCATTATGATCAATATTAACAACACAGCAAATATTATGCCGTTTTCCAAGTCATCAAGCACATCGCGGACGTTTTTTGACTGGTCGTTTAAGTACACCACTTTTAAATTTTCAGGTAATTGATCTTTTGCCTTATCCATTAAGTATTTTACTTGATTTACTGTGTCTATTATGTTTTTTCCGTTACGTTTTGAAATTTCTAGCACGACACTAGGTAATCCATTAATGCGAGCAAATCCTTGGTGATCCTCAAACCTAGGGTATACTTTTGCTATATCTTTGATTCTCAAAACTGCATCGCCTTGAGATCTAATAGGAATATTCATAATATCTTCTATATCTTTTAATAACCCTGATATTTTAATCGAATATTTACCGGTATCATTTTCCAGTGACCCAGCTTCCACTAGTCTGTTATTGCTTGATATAGCTTGGAATATTTCGTTTGATTGAATGTTATATTTTGTTAGAACTGTGGGCTCAACTATCACTTCCACTGTTTCTTTACGCATACCTGCCACTTCAACTTTGAGAACATTTGGCAGAGATTCTATTTCTTTCTTTAGCTTGCGTGCTATTTCAGTTAAGGCTCTTTCTGGCAAATTACCAATTAAGCCGACATTGAGTATCGGAAATAAGCTCAAGTTTATTTCATTGATTATCGGAGATTCCGCTTCAACAGGTAACTTCGATTTTATGTTTGAAAGCTTTGAACGAACATTATCGAGCACTTCTTTATTATCATACTCTGTTCCAAATTCGAGTATCATGTGAGCACCATCATTAGTTGCAAAAGCTCTCAATTCTCTTACACCTTCGATGGATCTTAGTTCATTTTCTATAGGAAGCACTAATAGCTTTTCACTATCTTGAGCAGAAATCCCAGGAAGTCCAACAAACACGCTGATTATAGGAATCTGTATATCAGGATTGCTTTCCCTTGGCATTTTTACATAAACGTATGAACCGAAGATAAAAATTACTATAAGTAATAATACCACCGCCCTGTTTCGCTCTATGAGTAAGCTCTGCATGTTGAATGTTAGCTGAATATGTGTGTTTGTACAATATTATAGTCGAGATACATTGCATATTAATTAATCCTTGTGTAGCTTTAAAACTTTACGCAAATAATTAAAATTTTCGCAAAATTGCAAGTATAAGAAAATTCCTGTATAATAATTCTAGAACAGTATTTGAGAGGTTATTATGGTGGCAATTCTAAATGTAACAAAGGGCAAAAATAAAGTTATTGTGTCTGGATTAGCTGGAGCTTTATCAGCTTTAATATTTTTAACAGCAATCCACATTGCCGCAAAGATAGCCATTATCGTTTCTGCCGCTGCAGTTACTTACTTATTACTTTCGCTGGTTCATAAAATAAGAACTAAAGCTGAAATTACTCGTGTTTCAGGAGATAAAGTTTCAGAAGATGAAGGGTATAGCAGTGTTGATGAAGGTGAAGAAAAAGATACCGTAAAAGAACCAAAAAGAACTGAAACTGAGCTAGAAGAAGAAATAATAAGGAAAAGAGCACAAGAACGCATGGAGAAAGGATCACTTGATGGTCCTATAAATGCGTTTGGCGAACCAATTCATGTGACTATAGATGCTGAAAATAGTAATCCTGTTGATTATACAAAAACTATGGTAGTGTCTGAGGAAATTATTCTTAGCATGCTAAATGATAAAACTCTTACACAAAATAACTCTAGCTCTATAAAGAATCAGATGAAACCTCTTCCTGAGCACATGGATGTGCCTGGTAATCCACTTCCTGGGCAAGTGTTAAGCAATCTAGAGCTTGAATCTAAAAGCACGCAGAAACTATCTGCTTTAGACTTGCTATTACAGTGCAAAAATGTAGATAATGATGTAAAAAAAATGCTAAAACAGCCAATTACCCAAAAGGGGTTTAACGGATTAGGATGTGATAGATAGTTGTTATATTAACCTCTCCATCTCATATTGAGGATCAGATGCAATGCCGTAGACCCTATTTGGCGGAGCAATTTTGTTCTCTATACCAAAAACCATACCTTCAATTATTGCTGTGAGTACTTTTTCAAGGTCACAATCTGCTCCGGGAACGCGGTGCTCTAGGCGGCATCTTTTGAAATCGTTGCCAAAATAGGGAATTCTTATCGCAGCAGTTCTGTTATTTACTCCCCAACTAATCGTAGTTGGAGTGTGAATATCCGGATACTGAAATCTTAAATATGAATCATCATTTGGAGCAAAAAACAACATATGTTTTTTCATCATTGCACATAATCCACCAATACTATGAATCAGATAGTCACTGTACTTTTGCTCATTGATATAAAATAAGTTACCGTTATTTGAATTCACGAGATTAACATGCACATTTAATGCACTGCCTGCTCTATCCAAATAAGGCTTTGCTTTAAAAGAAACATTCCCACCTAGTTTTTGTGCTGTTTCAGTAAGTGATTGTTTTGCTAACTCAAAATGCTTAATTAAATTGTAGGAGTTCGTATAACAACCACTTTTTATCTCATACTGATGTGTAGAATTCTCCTTCTTGCAAGAAAATTCAAGAGATGCTATTTTATTTTTGATGCTATTCAGAAATAAGTATTCTTTTTCTATTCCTTCAATGTAAAACTCTAGTTCAATACCGAATACAGCATAACAACTCAAATTACTTAATATAATCATAAATTTGCTTCAGTAAATCTATATTAGGTTAGCTATATTAGGTTAGCTATATTTATATGAATACTTTACTTATTTGCCAGTAAATTTAACATCTTATTTATACATAATGTATTACTGTTTTTAATAGCATGCTTCTAATCCTCGATACAAGCGACATTTACAAATTTTTCATTTTTTTGAAATAAAAATGATCAATTTTAATGTTTTTATACCCTTTACAACCCATCAAAAAATCACCATAATTTTTAGTATGTATTAAGTAGTATTAGCTTTTCATTTTGC
>NZ_JBIXJM010000071.1:0-599 GCF_044752445.1 Wolbachia endosymbiont of Drosophila barbarae
ACTGTATTAGGTCGATTTCTGGTCTCTATAAAATCAGGCAATAGATTAAAGCTACTCCAAAAATCCAT
Organism: Wolbachia endosymbiont of Drosophila barbarae; assembly: GCF_044752445.1. Taxonomy (NCBI): domain Bacteria; kingdom Pseudomonadati; phylum Pseudomonadota; class Alphaproteobacteria; order Rickettsiales; family Anaplasmataceae; genus Wolbachia; species Wolbachia endosymbiont of Drosophila barbarae. The sequence goes on from NZ_JBIXJM010000071.1 coordinate 69, forward strand.
CCGTATTAGTGAGGAAGAAAGTGGAAAGGCAGTAAAAGTAGAGGTGGCAAAGGGTTTAGTTAAGGAAGGAGTTTCTGCTCATGTTATCTCTCAAACGATCAGTTTATCTATTGATGAATATGATAATGATGAGGAAAAAATTTCTATTCCGTATAAAGTAGGTCAAAGAATAAAAGAATGGAGATTGATACGAGGATACACTCAAGAAGATTTAGCAAGCAAAGTGGGCGTAATAAATCAAAGAATATATGAATATGAACAAGGACGAGCTGCTGTTTCACTTGAAATGTTAGATGAAATAGCAAAGATGCTATTAATTAATATTACAGATCTGCTTCCAGAAACAAGAGAAAATGAGAATAGTGAAGTGGAACTATCAAGGTTAATAGAAGAATACAAAAAGATTAAAAGCCAAGAATTACGTCATGTACTCATAAAATCTCTGTTTGAAAGCATACAAGTTTGCAAAGAGAAAGTGAAGAAAGTAGAAAAGATGAAAATTGCAAAGAATTTAGTTAAGGAAGGAATTTC
>NZ_JBIXJM010000072.1:0-3246 GCF_044752445.1 Wolbachia endosymbiont of Drosophila barbarae
CACTCAACCTCCTTATCATCTTCTATCCTTATCTTATCACATCCGGACTTCTATGAAAAGAGCTATAATATATTATAATTTTACATTCCCAATGTTTAAATTATTATTAAATTAACTGTCATTATGTATTGACCTTTTAATAATTTTGTTTGACTTGCTTTTTGAAAGTGCGGAAACTTAAATTAAGGTATTACAAGATTGTTATTCAACCAATATCTCTCTTTTCCCTGAGTAATTTGGAGCGCTGACAATACCTTCCTTTTCCATTCTTTCAACGATGTTTGCTGCTCTGTTATAGCCTATTCTAAGCTGCCTTTGAATGTAACTGGTTGAAACTTTTTGATCTCTTTGAATGATGGCCACTGCTTGGTTATAGAGGTCATTTTCTTCATCCTCCGTTTCATCGTGTGACTCTGTAGAAGAATTTTCATCTTCTTTAGTGATTTCCTCCATGTAGTTTGGCTCACCTTGCATTTTCAGATGATCAACTATATCTTGCACCTCATTATCACTTACAAATGGGCCGTGAACTCGAATGATCTTACCACCAGAGGCCATATAGAGCATGTCACCCATGCCGAGCAATTGTTCAGCCCCTTGTTCGCCAAGTATTGTACGGCTATCTATCTTAGAAGTAACAGCAAAACTGATTCTCGTTGGAAAGTTCGCCTTTATCACACCTGTGATCACATCCACAGATGGGCGTTGTGTTGCCATTATGATGTGTATTCCTGCAGCACGAGCCATCTGAGCTAAGCGTTGAATAGAGCACTCTATTTCTTTGCCGGCAACAAGCATCAAATCTGCCATTTCATCCACGATCACTACAATATACGGAAATGTCTCCATCTTGATTGGTATTTTTTCAAACAAAGGCTTACCTGTTGTTGAGTTAAAGCCAATCTGCACAACGCGCTCCAATTCTATTCCACTATTCATCGCTTCTGTGATTTTTTGATTATAGTTTATAACATTGCGTACATTCAAATACGACATCATGCGATAGCGGTTTTCCATTTCTTTCACTATCCACTTAAGAGCGACTACAGCCTTTTTTGGCTCTGTTACTACTGGCGTTATTAGATGCGGTATTGCATCATATATTGAAAGCTCAAGCATTTTTGGGTCGATCATTATCATCTTACATTCATCAGGACTTAATCGATAAACGAGTGAAAGAATCATAGTATTAATCGCAACTGATTTACCAGACCCTGTGGTTCCAGCAACAAGCAAGTGAGGCATTTTAGTCAGATCTGCAATAACTGGTTTTCCGCTTATTTCTTTGCCAAGCGCAATTGGGAGATTTAAGTTTGCATTTTGGTATTCTGGTGATTCAAGCAAATCACGCAGCATTACAATTTCCCGTTCCTTGTTCGGCAACTCTATTCCCATAGCATTTTGCCCACGAATTATTGAAATACGTGCAGAGAGTGCACTCATCGAACGTGCAATGTCATCTGCAAGGCCAATTACTCTTGCAGATTTCGTGCCAGCTTGTGGTTCAAGTTTGTATAAAGTCACAACCGGCCCATAGCATACACTGATAATTTTTCCTTGCACGCCAAAATCACTCAGGACTTGTTCCAGCAGAGATAAATTTTTATTGCTCTCCATTTCATTCAGCTGTTTTCTCTGCAAAGACTCCTCTGCTTTGGAAAGTAAATGAATGCTTGGAAATTCGAACTCACTGAAAATTTCTTTGGTGGCTTTTTTCTGTCTTTCTTTTGGTTGTTGTTTAGTAGTGATTTTAGTTTTATGTTTTTCTTCTACTACTAATGGTGCAACTGAATATTCAGCAGTTTTATGTGATCTGAAGAATGGAACATTTACAAATAAGCAAGCTATTTTTTTACATAAGAAGAATAGAGAGTAAATTGTTCTCTTCCAACCAACAGATCCTACAAGACCTATTGATGTTACTATCACAAATATATAAAACGGGCAGTTATTAATTAGTGCATTCCCTATTATTCCACTGTGTCTGTACCTTGCAGTGATGCCTAGCGAAAGTTGTGGTAATATAGCACATACCCCTAAATTGATTAATATTAAATAGAGAATTTTCAGCAGTATTTTTGCTGGCCTGAAGATCAACAAGTAAACTATGGTTGTAGCTATTGTAACACTAGTTAATCCAAGAAATTGAACCAATATATCAGCTAAATATGAACCTACTATTCCACCTAAATTTGTCACTTCCTCATTTGTAGCCGTGTTTAAGGAAGGATCTTTATAGTTATAGCTAAAAACTGATATATATATATATATTAAAAGGGATAGATATATTGCTGATTTTAGATATTTTTTTAACATCTACCTAAAGTAGTAAGCTACTGTATATTTTACAAAGTGAATTGTTATTAGCAATATCATTATAGATAAATCTAATCCGTTGAACGGTGGTATATATCTTCTAATAATCTTTAGTGGTGGATATGTCAATTGGTTCAAGATGTGCATTATGCTACTGACAGTTTCATTATATATGTTCACCATATTAAGTTTAACCAGCCAGTTTAGGACAACCCAACATATTAGAATGAAGCTATAAAGATCAAGTAACGTATTGAGTAGATATATGATTGGATGCATACATATCTATTACACGAAAGTTATATAAAAGACAAGTATTTAGCCTTTTCAAACTCAAAATGTTGTTTTTGCTGAACCAAAAAAAACTTCATTTTTTGAGCTGCGCAAAGCCACCTAAAGTAGAGAATGGACAAGGAAGGAGGGGTGTATAATATATATTAATGTTGATATTTATTTCTTATAAATATCATCTCTATGTCCTATCTCTGTGATAGTTACTATATGATCTAATTGATTTACTCTGTAAATTACACGATAGTCACCAACTCTTAGCCTTCTACGTCCTTTTAAGTTATGATGTAGTGGTTCACCAAAATTTATTGGGTCAACTGTAAGACGTTCTTTTATAGCCTTTTGAACTTTTAGCCTTATTGTCTTTGGAAGGTTTGGTAAATCTTTTTCAACAACACTCTTTAGAGACTTAACCTTGTAACGCTCTAATCCCACTTAATATCTTCAAAATCAACTGTTTCTGCACCTTCAACATCACGCTCATCAGAAATTTTAGATACTAAAAAATCCTCCATTTCAAGCTCAACTGCTTCTCTAAATAGTTTTCCTGCTAATTCTTGAACGGGCTGTTTAGTAAATTCAGATAATTCAGCAAGATGCTTTAAAGTTTCTTCGCTAAGAGCTATGTTAATGCCTGAA
>NZ_JBIXJM010000073.1:0-2409 GCF_044752445.1 Wolbachia endosymbiont of Drosophila barbarae
TGAGACGCCAAATACCCTAAGTTTTTTGTCATTAACCTGCACAGATTGCGAAGATAAATAAATAGCTTCAGTTTCATGATAAGGGGGTTGGCGAAGGGTGTCAAGTAATTCCGTTCCTTATGGGTAAAAAAAGAGAAACTCTAAGTTGCAGCCGCACAATGTTTCTCTTTTCTGCTGTTGATGATTATTTCGCCTATTGTAACTGCCGCTAGAATAAAGCAATAATATACCTGTGTTAATAAAGAAATAGGTGATACAGAGGCGATGCTACCTGCTAGCAATAGCTGGGAACCATAAGGTAAGATACCTTTTGTAGCACAAGCAAAAACATCTAATAAGTATGCGCTGCGATGTGGCGCAATACTGTGTTTTTGTGCAAGCCTTTTTGCAATGCCACCACTTAGTAAAATAGCAATGGTATTATTGGCAACTAAGGTAGTAAACATAGACGCAATTCCTGCTATCACAAATTCAGCTTTAGTTTTTGTGATATTGCTTTCATCGATGAGTTTATGCAACGCTTTTTGACCTTGCTTGTACATTATATGGCTCAATCCACCGATAAATAGAGCAAATATCACTATTTCGTTTACTTTTTTGAAACCGTCATACATGTCATGAGGAAATTGAATGATAGCATAGTCAAAAAAAGTTATTCCTAGCACACCAGCAATAATTATGTTTATAGTTATTGTTACTAAAGTGGCGACTTCAAGCAGCCCCATGATTATTAAAGAAATGTAAGGAATAATTTTTATTATAGAATAATAATCTAAATTTGATATAGAAATAATTTTTGTACTATTTGAGGCAACTGCTAGGTAGATGAGTGTTATAATGCTGGCAATAAGTGCAACTTTAGAGTTCATTTTAAGTTTATCTTTTGCTGAAGCTTCCTGTGAAGAAACAGATGCAATGGTGGTATCAGATATCATCGAAAGGTTATCGCCAAACACGGCACCACCTACTACAGTTGCAGTTCCTATTTCGAGACCAAAAGCTCCACTTTTTGCCAGATTAACAGCTATAGGTACCATCAGCGCAACAACTCCCATAGATGTGCCAATTGCAGTTGAAATAAAAGCAGAAGCCAAAAATACTCCAGGCAGCAGTAATCTTGCTGGAAGGAAATTAAGAATTAAATTAGCAACAGTGTCTGCGCTACCAATTGATTGAGTAACTGCAGAAAATGCTCCAGAAAATAAAAAAATTAAACACATAGTAAGGGTGTTTTTGTCACCCATGCCCTTGATAACAGTATCGATGTTATGCTGAGTTTTATTTGTACCACGTGAGACAGCAAAAAATAGTGCTGGTAACAAGCATATTACTGGTGAAACCTGATGAAGTGGATTATCAGTTCCGATAAAAGAAAAATAAGCACCACTTCCAAGATACAAGATTAAAAAAATAATCAAGGGGACAAAAGCTGTCATTTTACTGTACCTAAACTTATAACTATAACTAATTAAGTGGTTTTAAGCAAGTTTGGTTTTCACTAGTTCTACAGGAAGTCAATAGCAGAGTTTTAAACTTCATATTTAATCTACTAAATAAATAGCACATGTAGCTTATTGCTTGACAATAGGATCTAATTGTTGTCTAGATTCCAGCATCACGCGCACAACTGTACGAACATTTGTTTGCGAAGAAATGTTATAGCTGGTTTTGCCTCAAACACAAAGATGTCATCCGAGTAGCTGACTACTTGGATCCAGAAAATTTTGCTGCGAGTAAGCAAATTTGTTTGGTGAGCATAGAAAGTGGAATGTGTAAGCACAGCCTCAACAGGTTGTCATCCAAGTAGCTGACTACTTGGATCCAGCTGAGTTGGTGAGTATAAAAGTATAGCTAACGCGAGCTCTACGTCATACCGCCGCAGAATAATTAACCGTCATACCGCGATTCATTCGCGGTATCTCAGCCGCTAACAAGAGATCCCGCTAACAAGCAGCGGGATGACGAGTTACTATACCGCTGCGAACCGTCATACCGCCGTGGTATCTCTAGATCCCGCTAACACGTAGTGGGATGACGATTGTCAGGGTAGCTGTCATCCCAGTAGCCTCTTTCTTTTGTCATCCTAGTGCCCTGACTACTTGGATCCAGAAAAAAGAATGGTGTCATGAAAGTAGCTGACACTGGTCTCCATCAAAAAGGGTGTCATCCGAGTAGCTTGACTACTTGGATCCAAGAAACTTAATTGCAAGTAATGCATTGGGTTTGGTGAGTATGGGTTTTGCGTTATAGAATGAAGCACTTTTTGTGAATTTGTAAAGAAAACTGGATCCAAGTAGTCAAGCTACTCGGATGACATCATCCTTTTTTTTGGATTCCAGACTGGAATGACAGCAGTCCTACGTCATACCGCGATTCATTCGCGGTATCTCTAGATCCCGCTAACAAGCA
>NZ_JBIXJM010000074.1:0-551 GCF_044752445.1 Wolbachia endosymbiont of Drosophila barbarae
ACCAATATCCTAGCTCTTTTTGTAAGACCAAACCAATAATCTTCACTGTCTCTAAATCTTGCAGGTATAACACTTTTTAAAACCTCTGAATCTACTTGAGATAAAAGTCCTCTTTCTTTTGCTAGAATTAAGTTGATTGCATCAGCAGTCAAAAATAAGTCAGCTTCACCACCGTTTTCCATTCGTGAAAGTAGCTGAGAATAATCATCAATGATGTAACGTACTTTAATACCTGTATTTTTCGTGAATTCATCAAACAAAGTACGTACTAATTCTTCTTTGCGCGATGAATAAACATTTACCACTTGTGAGTCATTAGTTCCGTCGTTTCTGTATAAATAAGTAATAACTATCAATATAATTGCTATTAAGGATGTGAGTATAAAGGCTTTTTTCATATTGGATAAAAAATAACTTCTTTCAGTTAAAGTTACCAAGATGGTACAACTTTAGCAAGTGTAAAGTTCGTTAGATAAATCATAAAAACTTGCTTGACAAGCCTTGCCAGTCCCCTTATCATGAAACTGAAGCTATTTATTTATCTTCTCTGT
>NZ_JBIXJM010000075.1:0-608 GCF_044752445.1 Wolbachia endosymbiont of Drosophila barbarae
ATTCATCTCCAACTCATGACAATAATGAACAATCTCAAGTAAATCCTGAACAGTTAAAGAAGAGCTTAGAAAACATTGAACCAAAAGAAATCGGAGATACGAGTGAGTTAAAAGGAGCATTGGGAAACCCGGATAAAGGGTTAAGAGAACCGGCACAACAGGCTACTAAAGAAAATATTCCTAAAGATTCATTCTCAGAAAACATTTTAGAAAAGATAGGAGAAGGTAAACAATATGACCCTATACGTAAGTGGTTAGAAAAAACAGTGGCAGAACGAGAAAATAATGACACTAATCCAACTGTAGATAAAAATAGCGAACTATATAAATTACTAGAGAAAGATGAAGCACAACTGAAAGCTGGAGTAATAGAAGAAGAAAGAGGAGATACTTTAACAGAACACACTGATGGTTATGATCGCAATAGAATTGCATTAGCTAACAGAAATAAAAGACCACTAGATTGGGCTAAACAGGTTGCTGAGTCACAACAAAAAAAAGATACTAATAAAGGTATTTCAATATAAATTGAGGGAGTGTTATAGCATTTCTCATAATAGTCCGAACAGGTCATAGGAAGGCAGAATCAACAGCACGACGAAAGGATT
>NZ_JBIXJM010000076.1:0-621 GCF_044752445.1 Wolbachia endosymbiont of Drosophila barbarae
ACCGCCGTATATAGCATTGATAAAAGCGGCGGTAAGCAGTTAAGGAGAGAAATTTATGAGTTGTATAAGCAAACAAAATAATCTGGGTGACTTATTAAAGTATGAGGCATCAAGTCTATATTCAAGAGACCAAATAACAGTAGCAAAAGGGCAGAACCTAAAGCTTGGTACAGTAGTGGCTCTCGATAAAGATAGCATGGTTAAGATAATAAATCCAACTGCCACAGATGGTACACAAACAGTGATAGGTGTAATAGCAAGCGATGTAAACGCAAAGGAAAATAGTAAAGGAGTAATTATTGCTCGTGGTGCAATGCTAGCAGATCATGCAATTGTGTGGCCAACAGGTATCACTGAAGAGCAAAAAGCTGCAGCAATAAAGCAACTTGAAGGACGAGGGATCATTGTCCGCAAGGGAGTGTAACTTAAATTAATAAGGGGGAAAAAGAATGCAAAATCCATTTACAAATACAGCATTTAGCATGACGGCACTAACAAATGCGATGAATATATTGCCGGTAAATTATGGACGAGTTGAAAATTTAAATTTATTTCCAAGTAGGTCAGTAAGATTTAGACATATTACCATAGAAGAACACAACGGAGTATTAAGTTTACTAC
>NZ_JBIXJM010000078.1:0-876 GCF_044752445.1 Wolbachia endosymbiont of Drosophila barbarae
TGAATTTGGTTATTTTGATGATCAAAATAAATTACATTATTATAATTATCACAAAAGTGTAGAAAGTAATACTTATGATCCTGAAAATTTCAGTGTAAAAATGATAAATATAGATGTGAGCAAAATCGATAAATTCTACCTCATTGCAGAACAAGGTGATATAATCATTCATCCTATTTGGGAAAATTTAGACATATTTTAAAGTTTTTTTTAGAGTATCTAAGCTTATTGTTATTATAATGATCCGATTAGGTCTGGTAGTATTGTGTTATGGAAGATAAATTGCTTGAATCAGTAAAAAACAAAAGTTATTTCAGTAAAGCAGTCGAATGGTACTGCCATAGGTATCTGTTTTGTGTAGCAGAAAGATCTTGGATGGCATTAATAGTATCGCTTCTCCTAGTATGCTTATGTTTATTAACATTAAACATATACCTGTTATTTCCTATTAAAAAAGATTTAAATTTTGTGAAGTATATGAACCACACAGAAGATGAGTTCTCTGCAATGCATAAGCTTAGTTTCAGTAAAAAGGAAGATGAATACACTTCCACAGCGAGGTACTTAATAAGTAAATACATTGAAATATACGAGTCCATTAAGATCGTTGAACCGAAGTACCAAGAAAATTTTATAAGAAACAATTCTATACATAAAATCTATCAAGGCTTTCAGGAAAAAACGAATAATGAAGCTGGTAATTTGTCTTTATCTAAAAGAAAAATCGCCAACATAAATGTAATAACATTATCTATTGATCGATCGACCAAGGACTTAGTTACATTTGCTGGAAATGCTACTGTAGTTTTTACAACCGAGCAAAATAAGGAGGATACTGTGGAGATTAGCTTCACTTTGTCGAATATAAAAGCAACT
>NZ_JBIXJM010000079.1:0-2913 GCF_044752445.1 Wolbachia endosymbiont of Drosophila barbarae
TGGCATTCAACCTCCTTATCATCATCTACCCTTATCCTATCACATCCGGACTTTTATGGAAAGAGCTATACATCTTAAAATCTCGTGTTTACGTGAACAGTTACAAGAAAAAGAAGAACGTATAACAGAATTGAAAGGGAAAATAGACAATAATCAATGCAAAGAATTAGAAAATAAAAAACTGAATGAGGAAGTAGAAAAATTACGTAAAGAAATAAGGGAGTTATACGAGAAAGAAGACAAATTTTATAAAGAAAGAGATATATTACGTAAGAAAGAAGACATACTTTATAAAGAAAGAGATATATTATATGAGGAAGAAAAAAAGTTGCATACAAAATTAGATGACCTAAAATGTGAAATCAGAAAAATCAATAAAGAAAAGGAAAATTTATCTAAAAAATTGGAAAAGAAATTTGACGAGTTAGATGAAGCAAATGGTTTAATTGAAAATCAGTCTTTTGAGTTAGACGGAATAAGAAAAGATTGTAACAATGAGGTAAAAGGTTTAAAAAATTTACTTTTAGAGCGAGACAGTCAAATAGAACAACTTGAAGAAGATTTGTTGAGAAATGCAGAAGAGAAAAAGGGTTATTTACCGGAAATGTTAGAATCTGTGGTAGACAAGGTAGAAAAATTGGTAAACAATAATGAAGCGATCGGAGATCGTAGTAGAAAAATAATATTACAGGAGACTCAAAAAATAAAGTTTATATTGAAGGAAATTATGCAATTCACGCTAGGTGAAGATTCTAGATGTGAATCACCATCAGAGGAAACGTTTGATTGTTTACTGGAGGATCTTGGATATGCAAGTCGCTCATCCACTCCGATCAAATTGCCAAATTCACTATTGACAGAATCTTATGAACGTAATCAGAGTGAAGGTATTTGCAAAACACAACAATTAGTCTTATAGTCTTATTATAAAATAAATCATGCAAGATAATGAACCCAATAATATGTGCACTGGATACACAAGATTTAAATAAGGCTATTTCTCTAGTTAATACTCTGCGTGGTAAAGTTGGCATGGTAAAGCTGGGATTAGAATTTTTTGCTGCTCAAGGTCTTTCTGGAGTGCAAGAAGTTGCAAAATGCAATGTACCAATTTTTTTAGATCTGAAATTGCATGACATTCCAAACACTGTAGCTAAAACAGTTGAAGTAATAAAAGTTCTGAACGTTGAAATGTTAACTCTGCACATCAGCGGTGGGACAAAAATGCTTGAAGAAGCGCTAAGTGTAGTGCAAGGCACAAAAATAAAGCTGATTGGAGTGACAGTGCTAACTAGTATGAGCAATGAGGATTTAAACGAGCTTGGAGTAGCAAGAGAAGTAAAATCACAGGTAATTTTGCTTGCAAAGCTTGCAAAAAAGATTGGACTCTATGGAATAGTCTGTTCTGCATTGGAAGCTCAGGAAGTGCGCCGAGAATGCGGTGAAGACTTTAAAATTATTACTCCAGGAATTCGTATAGATCCAGGTCATGACGACCAAAAAAGAACAGCAACACCAAAAGAAGCAATAAATTCAGGAGCTGATTATATCGTCATTGGCAGACCCATTACAAAAACTACAAGTAGTGCGGAGCTAATATTGAAATCCATGAAAGAATTTTAATATAATAACTTAATTTATAAAAATACTAACATATTAATTAGGAATAAGCATGAGTAATATCAATAGAATAATACGCGAAGTAATCAAGGAATTCCGCTCAAAATTACCAGATAAGGAAATAGAGGAATATTCTGGCAAATTGAATAAGCTACATATCTACCAGTGCAATAAGCATATAATAGAAAATAAGAAGCTATATCATTATACAATAAATGGGAAAACCCATGCTATGGGTCAGCATGGGCATAATTTTGTCAAGAGTTTAGAAGTTATCTTGAGGAATAAGCCACAAATTTCCTTAGAAGAGGTAATTGATTTTATGGAAAAAATAATTAATTTTGGTATTGATAGTTGTTATGGAGCATTTGAGATGATATTTGAATCTCGCTCTGGTGTTACAATAGATGATGCAGTTAATTTTGTAAAAGATAGCTTATCTAGTAAATTTTATAGATTCCATGGCAGTGGGATTTTCAAAGTAATATTAGAACTTAATCCAGAGAGCTCTCTTGAAGAGATAGAGAAACAATTTAGCAAAGTAGTAGATCCTTACTTTCTTAATGCTTGGAGTCGAGAAAGTGAAAGGGCTTTTGCTAAGATATGTAGGTTATGTAGAGAAGGACATGTGGAGAATATGCAGAAATTTGATTTTAGCAATTTTAATTTAGATCAAGATAGTGCTGGAGCATTAAGAGCACTGTTACAGTATTGTGTTGACGTTTCTAATCAAAAAGCTTTAGGTGATTCACATGAATTGCATAGAGAAGAGATGGAGGGGATATATAAATTTGATGATAATTACGATTTAAATTTAGATAGTGATCATAATGATAGTATCTGGCATTGAAATTATACTACAATAATAAAATAACTGGATAAAAATTATCACCAAAAAAATTCAAAAAAGTGCTTGACATAAAAGAACGAACATTATATAGTGTTGTTATCTTTTATTTTACCTCGCTTAATTTAATTACTGGATTAAGCTTACAGTACTAAGCGTGGCACAAAGTGCCACGCTATTTTTCGGTTTACATTTTCAACAGATAAACAAATGATATCATGCCAGTGCCTGGGCACATAACTGTACGAACATTTATTTTTGAAGACAACAGATGATGTCATTCCAGTGCTTGACACTGGCTTTCGCACAATTCCATCAAAAACGTTGTAAAGCGCTTTCGTGTTTACCAACTTAGTGCCCAATCTGGATCCCAGACGGCTTTGTTGCATCGCTACTTATGAAAGGCTAACTATAATTAGGATTATAAGCAACCTATTGAAAATCTT
>NZ_JBIXJM010000080.1:0-2755 GCF_044752445.1 Wolbachia endosymbiont of Drosophila barbarae
TTATTTTATCATGTTTTTTATTTGTTGTAAAATATTTTTTCAAAAAAAGTGAACAGTTTTTGTAATTTCGGTGAAACAAGAGCTGGTTATTTTGGAGGTCTTATTGAAATATAACGACTTTTATCTAAAACTCTTAAGGAAATATTTTAGATAATCTCTATAAACAAATTGTAGGCGAAGCTAAAGAAAAAAGTTTTGCCATAAACATAAGCTACTGAGCTCGTAAACTGCTTAAAATGGAGACAAAGATCTAAATTTATTTATTTACGTCTCCAATTTTATCGCGTATAACGAAGACAAAGATTTATGTTTCGTATTTTATGTCTCCATCATTTATTGGTAGAAAAACTGAGTTAAAGCAATTACTGGAGCTTACAGAAAAAAATACTGCATCTTTTGTAGTAGTCAAAGGAAGGCGTCGTATAGGAAAAAGTCGTTTAATTCAAGAGTTTGGTAAGTATTTTGAACAATATTACTCCTTTATAGGTTTGCCACCAGAAAAGCATACTACAATGTCCTACCAACTTAATGAGTTTTCTAGACAAGTTGCTAGACAATTTAATACATCTTTTGCTAGGTATGATGACTGGAGCGATTTACTATGGGCAGTTGGTGAACGTCTACTATCAGGAAAAACATTATTGCTGTTTGATGAAATTTCTTGGATGGGCTCAAAAGATCCAACCTTTTTAGGCAAAATAAAAAATTTTTGGGATACGCAGCTAAAAAATAATAACAAGCTAATTTTCGTTGTTTGTGGATCAGCTTCATCCTGGATCGAGAAAAATATACTTAGTAGTACTGGTTTCGTAGGGAGAATATCGTTAACTTTAACACTCGGAGAATTATCACTTTCTGATTGCAACGAATTTTGGCCAAAAAATATTTCAGCATATGAAAAGTTCAAGGTGCTTGCAGTAACTGGCGGAATTCCAAAGTATTTAGAGGAGGTAAATTTTAAACATAGCGCTGAAGAAAATATTAAAAGGCTTTGTTTTACAAAAGGTGGGTTTTTAGTTGAAGAATTTAATCAAATATTCTCAGATTTATTCATGCGAAAAACGGCTTTTTATAAGCAAATAGTCAGAGCTCTTTCTACTGGAGCTAAAGAACAAGAAGAAATTTGTGCTACTTTAAATATCGTAAGACATGGACGCATTTCTGAGTATCTACATGAGCTTGAGCTTGCTGGTTTTATTGCAAAGGATCATACTTGGAGTATAAAAACGGGTACTGATTCACGACTCAGGAGGTACAGACTTCAAGATAATTATTTAAGGTTTTATCTAAAATATATCGAAAAAGATCTAGGGAAAATTAATCGTGACACCTACTCTATAGGGTTCTTACCAGAGTGGTATACAATTATTGGGCTTCAATTTGAAAATTTGGTGCTGAACAATAGAAAGAGTATACATAACATCTTGGGAATTGATGGAATAATAAGCGAGAATCCATTTTTTCAGAAGAGAACGCGTAATAGTGCAGGCTGTCAAATTGATTATATGATTCAAACGAAGTTTAACACTCTCTACATTTGCGAAATCAAATTTTCAAAAGATAAAATTGGTCATTCAATAATACAAGAGGTACAAAAGAAAATAGATGCACTAAATCGTCCAAAAGGCTTTTCATGTCGTCCAGTCCTTATCCACGTCAATGATGTAAGTGATGATGTTATGGATAGCGGTTACTTTTCACATATAATTGATTTTGGAAAGTTATTGAATTGTAAGTAATATTTTTTCTGACTTAAAAATAGTGTCTTTTTAGTTTTTATGTTTATTCTTAACTTATAGAGGTTGCTTATGACTGATACTTTAACTTTAAAAGAGGGAGATATTGAAACTACTGCTTTTGATAATAGCAATTTTACTAGAGTATTACATGATGGAGAATGGTGGTACGTAATAACAGAAGTAATAGCTTTTCTGACAGGTAGTAAGAACCCATCTGACTATCTAAAAAAGATAAAAAGCAGAGATATAGGGCTTTCTGAAGGATGGGGACAATTTGTCATCCCCCCTTGAAATTAAAATAAAAGCAAGATGTCAAACACAGATAGCTCAACTACAAGCTGGTTTTTGTTGTAGTTATTTTCTTACTTGCTTTAATTAATTCATCAAAATCAGATTCATGTCTGTACAACTCTGGTATTCTCCTTCAGCTAGGGCTTTTGCAACTTCAGCACTCAGCATCTTTAAGCACTTCATAATCATTGAACAATAAAAATGCATCCAATTTTTCAACCCAATTCTGCATTTTCATTAGCCGATTGCTTGAAGTTCCGCATAATCTAGGAAACAATATGCACTCAACTCTTTTTCAGTCAAGTAATTTTTCGCAATCACTTTTATGAATTTTATTACCTGGACCATCTTTCCAAGTCCATATGTAGTTTTTCATCAAGAGTATATTAATACTGCTGCAGTTAAGTCGTAAATCGCCAAATATAATTTATTTTGTACTTTTGTGTAAAATTGTCTTGTTATATCCGAATTTATCTGCAGAGCATTCAGCATAAATATCTGTAATCTTCTGGTAAAATCTACGTTCGGATGCTCCTGATTTTTTCAAGTAATTCATTGAAGTAGTTTTTACCAACCGTTTTTTAGCCGTTCGCTATCTAATGCAAATCCTTTGATCTTCAAAACTTTCGTAGCTCGTACTCTGAATAATGTTAGAATTATAGCATTTCTCATAATAGTCCGAACAGGTCATAGGAAGGCAGAATCAACAGCACGACGAAAAGATT
>NZ_JBIXJM010000081.1:0-625 GCF_044752445.1 Wolbachia endosymbiont of Drosophila barbarae
TGGCACTCAACCTCCTTATCATCTTCTATCCTTATCTTATCACATCCGGACTTCTATGAAAAGAGCTATAGATAAAATTTTAAGCTTAAAATATTCAGATGACAGCGAAGCAAATAGCCTAGTTTATAAAACAGGTCATGCGTTGATAATGTACTTACAGGAAAAAGATCCTAGTTTATTAAGAGACTACCTAGATGCTTTACGTCAAGGTGACTCACATAAATCAGGAAGCTTTTTAGATCAAATAAAAGGGCATGATAACGCCTTTAAAGGCTGGCTTGCTGAGAATGATACAGAAACTGCAATGGAACATCTCAACGCTTTGCAAGTTACAAAAGGAGATTTCATAGCAACTGGTCAAGAAATAGTGGGTGGAGAAATTAAAAACGTATCCTACTATAAAGCAAATATAGAAAAAATGGATGGAGAAAACGTTGGAAGTTTTTCTCCTGTAGAACACGTTGCGTTTTATGATGTTGCTCGTGCTATAAATAGAGCAACAAATGATACACTTGATATATCAAAGGAATATCATTTCCTTAAGGTAGTAAAAACTTCCGATGGACAGGATAAACTAACTTACTCTGACCAACAAGGTAATGAATATCAAAACAGTCAAGAGTAT
>NZ_JBIXJM010000082.1:0-1087 GCF_044752445.1 Wolbachia endosymbiont of Drosophila barbarae
TAAGGGTGTTTTTTTAAATTCAACTATGGGTAAAGCTTATAAGATAGGCAAAGTGGAAGATATAATTTAAGGGAGTGATACCGTGAAGCGTAAAGATAAGGATGAATTTATACAGAGCACAATAAACGTATTTGTAAATAATGATTTCTTGATATTAGTAAATTTTAAATCTATAAATGCTAATGATTCATTAACTCTGAGGAATAGTCTGAAGTCTATAGCAGGTGGGGTATTAGTAGTTAAAAACACTCTAGCACGCTTGGCTTTGGAAAGGACTGGTAAATTCTCTTATTTATCAGGCAAATTTTCCGGTCCTGTTGCTATTATATACTCTAGTGGCATAGTAGAAGCTGCAAAATTAATAGTTGATTTTACTAATGCTAACAAAGAAAAAATGTCTGTGATTTGCGCAGCTCATTTAAATGAATTGTTAACAGTGGAAGATGTTAATAAACTGGCTAAGTTGCCTTCTCTGGATGAATTGCGTGTTAAAATTATGCGTTTAATATCTTATGATATTCCTGCTCGGTTAGCGTTGTCTATTAATTCATCTTCTATGAGGCTTATGAGAGTTTTGGATTATTATAGTTCTAAAAAATAAATTTGTTGTTAAGTAAGGTGGTAATTATGAGTAATGTAACAAGTGATTTGGTTGATAAAATATTATCTTTAAACCTATTAGAGGCTTCTGAACTTGTAAAAGTTTTAGAAGAGAAAATAGGGGTGCCTGCTGGTTCTTTTCTTGGTGGAGCTGTTGGTGCTGGGGCGCCTATTGGTGATAATGCTGCTGCTCCTGCTGCTCAAGAAAAAGCTGAGTATAAAGTTGTGATTAAAGAAATTGATGCGAGTAAAAAAATAGGAGTTATTAAAGCTGTGAGAGAGGTTAATTCTACATTGGGTTTAAAAGAAGCAAAAGAGTTGGTTGAATCTTTACCTAAAGATTTGACTGCTAATGTTCCTAAAGACGAAGCAGAAAAAATCAAGCAAAAACTTATTGAAGCAGGAGCAACTAAAGTGGAGCTTGAATAATATTTAATGTATTAATTTTATATTGATATAGCTCTTTTAATTAGTTTGGGGTATTTTA
>NZ_JBIXJM010000083.1:0-935 GCF_044752445.1 Wolbachia endosymbiont of Drosophila barbarae
TTTAAAGCAGATAATAACCCCAGGGCTTCTTTTGCCTTTTTTTTCATTTGGTAAATTTCTTAAATATTTATGGCTAAACGACAATCGTCATCCCGCTACTTGTTAGCGGGATCTAGAGATACCGCGGCGGTATGACGTAGGGAAACCTTTCTTGGGTTAGCTATAAAACTAATCAGCATCTTGTTTAGCACATATAAATTAAGTTTCACAAATATAGTGCTAAACCTTGAAAATATGTTATAGCTACTTCTTCCAATTTAGTGGTGGGTTTTGACAGTACACATGTTATTTTACTAGCTACCAACTCAAGTGTCACAGAAGTTGCAATCACTGCATTTATATTCTGTACTTTAACATTTACTCTACTTTCTATTAGAGGCTTTACCCCCCTTACATCATTACGTACAGCAGTATGATTTATTTCATTTTCAATTCCACTACTATGCTGCAACAAGATATCCCCATTAACTTTTATTTCAACATTTTTGTCACTACTACCATTGTTAAAATTTAATCCCTCATCTCTTCTACTTTGTCTTTTTTCTTTTAATTTTAATTCAGTTTCTCTTTTATCAAGGGTAGGAAATGGGATGTGAGTTTTTTCCTGACCATCTTGATTTATAGCTCTTGTTGTATTAAAAGCTTCGTTGCTTTTGCATGATATTGTATAAGTAAGTGGTGTGTAGATTTTTTCTTCACTATCTGGATATTTTATAGTTATTGTTGCATTAAGAATGTCTTTCAGAATATCATTTTCTCTAGCTATGTCTAAAATTTTTTGAATAACTTTGCGATCATGTAATGCGGCAAGTAACTTATCAGTTACTTTTTGATTATTTTTATGTTTTATGGTTATTGTTGTGTTAAGAATGTCTTTCAGAATACCGTTTTCTTTAGCTACTCTTAACATTTTCTCAACAGCTATACTATCTTTA
>NZ_JBIXJM010000084.1:0-933 GCF_044752445.1 Wolbachia endosymbiont of Drosophila barbarae
TGGGGCAAGGGATTTAGGTCTAACAGATGGGGATGTAAAGTGTGGAAGAAATATAATAAAGATCGGTAATAGTGAAGTAGAAATTAAAACTGAAGATGGCATAAGGAATTACACAGATCTTACAGAAGGCAGCGATGTAGTATTAACTTTCTATACTAGTTTGGGAAATGTAGACGTTAGGCTGTATCCTGACATACAGAATAAAAGCAAAATTATAGTAGAAGTGAGTGATAGAGAGGAAATATTAGAAAAATTCAAAGGTTGTGAAGAAGAGTTAGGCAATGATTGCGAGCTTGGTAACTACTGGGTCTACGATGCTATTGAACAGGGATATTTTGAAAGATCTGGTGGATTAATGCGTCCTGAAGTAATAAGCGAGTCTAACAATAAATGGACAGAACGTGAAGAATTAAGAAGGACTTCTGATCCTAAGAGAGAAGTTTCTAGGTAGATTAATTTGCCATAAAGGTTAAAGATTGTTATTTAAATATAAACTACTATAATTTATAGATTAAGGAAATTGTACCAATATCTATGATCTTTTAAGAATACTCTTTTATATTGTTTTTAAGCTGGCTACAAAATGATGATATAGAACATACAATTGGCTGAGCCGCCTTTTACACTCCAGATCTACCATTAAAATATGCAGCTAAAATTGGATCATTTTCTACCACTGTTGCATCTAATATGCTAAAATCTTCATCCTTTATATTGATATTTTTACATAATTGATTTTGTAACATTGATTTACTTTTCTATATCAATTTCAGCATCTTTTTGTGTGGCCCTTTGTAGTAGCTCCTTTTGTAATAACCTTTTTTAATTTTCTGGCACATACTTTTTTCGACGTTTTTTCATATTGTTATAGCTCTTTTCATAGAAGTCCGGATGTGATAAGATAAGGATAGAAGATGATAAGGAGGTTGAGTG
>NZ_JBIXJM010000085.1:0-2254 GCF_044752445.1 Wolbachia endosymbiont of Drosophila barbarae
AATCCTTTCGTCGTGCTGTTGATTCTGCCTTCCTATGACCTGTTCGAACTATTATGAGAAATGCTATAATTAGCCAACCACGGGGCTTCTTTTGCCTTTTTTTTCGTTTGGTAAATTTCTTAAATATTTATAGCTAAACGACAACCGTCATCCCGCTACGTGTTAGCGGGATCTATGTTAAGGTATGGCGGTTAAATAAGGGATCTATGTTAAGAGATACCGCGAATGAATCGCGGTATGACGGTTCGCGGCGGGATTCCAGTGTCTGGGCACTGGGATGACAGGAAAAGGGGCTACTTGGATTACAGCAGATCACCTCTTCACAAAAATTTTATCAGTAATACGCATATCAATAATACTCCAATCGCTGAAAGTAAAATCAGTTGTATTGTGTAAGTGGTTTAAATAGTCCCATGCACTATAAGGGTTATCTTCAGGCAGTTTTACTGTGGAATCGTTATCAAGTATGATATTCCATCTTCTATTCCCTATATAAGCAAAAGAAGAAATGTGGTCACTTAATTGAGTTTTACTCTCTAACACATCTCTAACAAATTCTAGGTTTGATAACGAGTTTTGTCCTGTAATTACAACAAGATCATCTACTGGATAGTCATCTACGATCACTTTGCCTTCGAAATCAATTACCGAGGTTTTGTTATTATCTTTCCAGAGAGCAAACGGTTTATGCTCATCTATATTAATGCGTAGAGTATTGGGCAAAATTCTGTGAACTCTTACGTGTTTTATCCACCTGCTTACGGATTGTATGTTACCGGCAAGTTTTGAAAGTGATATATACAGGATAGGTTGCGTTCTATCTGTCAAACTTAGAATATCCTTTTTGTTTGTAAATTTATTGCCGCTCACGACTACTTCGTCGATTGAAAATCCACTACTGAGTAATAAACTAGATAGGCAGTCATTATACCAAGTAAAGTAGTAATTAAATCGATTTATTATTTTATCAAGTGAGCTGTAAAGTATTAGCGTAAGAAAAAGTGCTGTGATAATAACCAAGGCACACTTACGCAAAAAACTCCTTTGGCTTCTAGTAATACTGCTCAACATGACTTAAATCCCTAATATTTTTGTGCTGCAAACTATCTTCAATAATAATTTTAACTAATTCATTAAAATCGATTCCTTTTGCCAATTTTGCAATTTCTGGCACTAACGATAGCTCAGTAAAGCCAGGATGTGTATTAATCTCAAGCATTTTTAAAGTGTTATTTTGGGGATTATAACGGAAATCTGAGCGGGAAATAGTTTTGCATCCTAAAAATTGATGAACTTTCAGTGCGTGTTCCAAGGTCATTTTATATATATTGTTAGGAATTTCAGCAGGAAATATATGTTCTGCAAATCCATCTGTATACTTTGCTTCATAATCATAGAATTTATTTTTTGGTCGTACTTCTATAGTGCCAATTGCTTCATCCAGCAATACAGCAGTATGTAACTCTATGTCCGGTATGTATTCTTCTACGATCATCTTTTCCATTATAGTAGAACTATTATCTTTCAGTTCTAAGTAATCCTCGTGCGAGAAAATTATGTGCACTCCAATACTTGAACCTTCGTTAATTGGTTTTAAGACGTACGGATAATCGATTTTAATATTATTTTTTAGTACATCTTCTCGGCTAATTACATAACCTTTTGGAGTGTCGATACTAAGGGATCGAAATATATGCTTTGACATCACTTTATTCATAGCAACAGCAGAAGCCATAACTCCTGAGTGTGTATATTTTATACCTAAAATCTCCAGTAAACCTTGAATGCAGCCATCTTCACCATAAGGTCCATGCAGAGCGATAAAAGCAAGGTGGGGATTAATTTTTTTAAGCTTTTCAGCAATGTTGCTGTCAACATCTATTTCTATTGCATTATATGAAAGGCTATCAAGCGCCTTTTTTACTGCTTTTCCACTCATAAGCGATACTTCTCTCTCACAAGAAAACCCACCACTTAAAATTGCTATAGTTGGAATCATGGGCGTTCTATGTTTTACTATATAGCATATATAAAAGATGCTCTTATCTTCAATAGAAAAAATGCTTTCTATAGCTCTATCCTATGCACAACTGTACGAACGTTTGTTTTGTTAAGGTGATCTATAGCTAACCCAAGAAAGGTTTTCCTACGTCATACCGCGATTCATTCGCGGTATCTCTTAGCATCTTACTATTACCCACAAATATAAATGTTTGTTGCATAGCTCTTAATGGCATAACTTTTGCTTGAAATA
>NZ_JBIXJM010000086.1:0-2549 GCF_044752445.1 Wolbachia endosymbiont of Drosophila barbarae
AAGAAGAAGGAGAAAGGGCAATACTCACAAGAATTACAGAACAGAGATTAGACCTTTTATTATTAAGGCAACCTACAGCAGATACTCATCCAATTGGATATATATTAAGATTTGCTGGTAATGCAGAAGAAATAATACAAAAGGAGAATAACGCAAAAGATCAAATAAAAGAACTTATAAACAAGCAGAGAGGATATGTGCCTATTACTTCTGGAAATGAGGTGGTTTTACTTCCTCTTATATTTAATGCAGGTGCAGAGAGAGTAGAAGGTCTTATATCTATTCCAGAAGGAATAGGAAGAGAAGAGTATGTACATAGACTTGATCGTGGTGGTCGTGACTCAAGACCAGGAGTATTAGTGGGACCTGAAATTGTTATTGATGAAAATCCACCAGAGGGTCTATTATCAGATCAGACTCGTGAAAATTTCAGGCGCTTTTACACGGAAAGAAAACCAGGACAGAACTCGATTTTTTTGCTTGATATAGATGATAATCTGCACGTTCCATTTAGTTACTTGCAAGGTACTAGAGCACAGGTAATAGAAACATTAAAGTCAAGAATAAGGAGAGGTGATAATTCCATTCCTACAGCACAAGAGATAAGAAGACAAATAAGAGATATTCTTAGAAATCAAGGGATAGAAGTAAATGATCTACTTACGCTAGAATTTGCGACGAGAAATGGACATTATGATTACTGGCTTCAACAAATTGATATAGCTCACGCTGGAAGATTGCGATATCAGCTTCGTACTGAAGGTAATCACACTTTTGAAGTAGCTAATTTGGCAAGGAATGACGGTAACGAGCACATTGTTAGAGTATTAAATCAATTTAGGGAAAATGAAAAACAACAGCGTTTAACTTTAATCATTACTTTAAATAATACTCATTGGGTTACACTAGTGATTGAACGTCAAAATGGGAACTATGTTGGGTACTATGCTGATTCAACTGCTACTGCTGTTCCAGGTGGTATTACTGATATCATTCAAAATAACTTAGGAAATAATATCAGGATTAATAATGTTTCTGTTAGTCAGCAAACAGATGGTTGGAATTGTGGTTTATGGGCATTAGAAAATGCTAGTGATATTAATCGAGTTCTAAACGAAAATCCTGTTGGGCAAGTGCAGAATATCATAAATATAATACGCGATTTTCTTGGAAGAGGCCACCCAAACAGAGATAGAAATTACTTTCAGAACATAAGAGTGGGCATTTCGCAATTATTCAGGAATAATCCGGGATTTCAAGATGTGCAATTGCAAGCATACATTCAAAATAGAGAACAAATTGATCCATTACTACGTACTTATCTAGAATTAGGATATCACAGAGTAGGAGGAGGATATGGATTAGTAGAAGCACCTATATCGCTTGGTGTTAGTGATTCCAGTAATTTTGGTGACCTGCCACAGTCGAGTTTAGAAGGTCCTGAAGCTAGTCGTGTTTCTGACCTTAGCCAAGGTAAAGGCGGTAGGTAGAGGTAATCGGTAGATGAAAGGAGTGTAACAAAAACCTTATGCATCAAGTAAAGATTGTGAGCAAATTTAAAGAAGTTAAGGTGGGTAACCTGTTTTTTTCTACTTGCAGCAATGTTTCAAAAAGTATATGTGTCGAGTTGGGTAAAGTTGAAGGAGGTTCTTAAATGAGCAACTATTAATTTGGTAGTGTATAACATTAATAAATTTAAACGATGCAACCATTTCCAGCAACCAAAACCAGCCAGCGTGAGAACAATTTTTTTTTGGAATGGGTAGGTCTTGCAGCACACTACCCCTAGATTTTTCACTTTTTCATATAGCTTGAACAAACTTTTTCTAACTCATTCATGTTTGTACTTTAACATATTTAATAATTGAAACGACGTCTATGAGTCAGATACCGCCCATACCACTACACTTTGGGGATGCACATCAAGCCGATAGTAGTTGCATATTCCATACACAAGGAGCTAAACTTCAACAAGCCTAAGTTCTGCAGATGTATGTTTCTTCACATTCGATTCTCTCTATTTTAGCACTGGGCTTTAATATCATATATGTAGTCCCACCAACCGCTAACGCAAGTGTTGTGGCTGCAGCAACCGCCCCTACTATAGGCAGAAATCCAATTGTAAATACTGTTGCAAAAATGGTTGTCGCAGCTATACCTAATACTGCTGTTGATCCGCCACTAACAAGACCCCACTTGGTTGCATTATATTCTTGTTGTTTTATTTCTGCTTCCCCGAAAAGCTGTATTAAACTTTCATCTGTGGCTAACTCTCTTGGAGTTTTACCATTAGTGTCTTTTAACAAAGGATTTTCCCACTTTTTCAGTAAAGACTCTGCTACTTCTGTGCAGTCATAAATAGCAGCTAAATGTAAAGGAGTACGACCTTTTAGTAACGTATGTGCTCTATCTTCTACTACACACCTCACTAGATGCTCTACAACTTCTTTCATACCTGGTTCTTTTCCTATTAAATACTTAACTACCTTTGTGCAATTATTATAGAAAGCACTATGTAAAGGAGTATTTCCGTCTTTATTCACTACATT
>NZ_JBIXJM010000087.1:0-3800 GCF_044752445.1 Wolbachia endosymbiont of Drosophila barbarae
ATCTTTCTCACTTAGCTTCTGCTGAATTATCATGGTGGCACCGAAAATTATAGGTAAAATGCCTATAGAAATAGGAAAGTTATAATTAAACAACCCAAATAATGTAAAGATGTTCGTTGGGTCAGGAGCTGAAAGATCCTTAATCCATAAAAAAAAAGGAGCATGCCTCATCTCTATAGTAACAAATAATACTTTATATAGAGCAAAAAATACCGGTATTTGTATTAGCATGGGAAAAATGCTCGACATTGGATTTACGTTGTTTCTCTTAAACAATGCAATTGTCTCTTTATGCTGCTTTAAGCTGTCATTTTTATACAACTCTTTTATACGAGTTAATTCAGGCTGCAGGCTTTTTACCTTAAACATCGAAATATATGATCTATTAGATAAGGAAAGCATCAAAAGTTTGATTACTAAAGTCAGCAATAATATTGCTAAGCCAAAATTTTTTAAAACGAAGTTAAAATATTCAAGCAGTAAAAACACTGGTTTAGTTATAAAGTAAAGAACACCAAAATCTACAGCTTTATCAAACAGGGGTATATTGAGAGTGTCCTTATAAGAATCCAGTAAATTCAACTTTTTTGCTCCAGCAAAAAAATAATTCACATTAGAAACGCTTGCACCAGGAAGTATGCTCTTGTAAGGTTTGACAAAATCTACTTGGAATTTATCAGTATTATTAACGTTTGTGTGTTTAATGCTTACATTTATTTTATCAGATTTTTCAGGTATGATGGCTGTGAGCCAGTATTTATCAGCAAAACCAAACCAATTTTTTTCACTCGTGCTTGCTTTTATTAAATGTTTTTTGGAAATATCCTTATATGTCCACTCCTCTAGTTTATTATCAAATGCACCCAGTACTCCTTCATGGGATATCCAATAAGATTCGTTGATATTGTCACGTTTACGGTTAATTTTACCATAAGGAACCAAAACTACATTATCCTTTGTATTATTTTCAACAACTTGCTCAACTTTAAACATGTAATTATCGTCGAGGTTAATTTTCATTCTAAATAAAATGCCATTCTCATTGTCCCAAGATAAATTGACCTCTTTTTGATTAAGTTTATCTGCTCGCCAGACTGCTTTAGAATCTGGAACTTTAATCTTGTTACTCGGATCGAGCCACCCAAATTCTGCAAAATATACATCTTTTGATTCTGCAGGTGACAGTAACACCACTTGTGGAGAAGAAGAACTCGGTTCTAAGTGGTAATTAGTTAAAATTAAGTCATCAAACCTTGCACCTTTCAGAGAAATTGATCCTTTAATCATGTTATTGGTTAAACTAACCCTCTGTTCTCGAGTAGAATTAATAATTTCAGAACGATTTTGGTGTATTATAGGAGCAAGGTCGTTAAAAGATTCGATATGTTCAATATTTTCAATCAATGGCTGATTTTGGTTTGTACTAAAAAAATTATCATAAATAATACGCCAAGACACCATGATTAACATGGAAAGGATAGCTGCCAAAATTAAACTTTTTGCTTCTGACATGAAATTAAATCAAACATATCTTCTTAAAGTGTATACTAAATATTGTACTAAAACAATGAAATTTACTTATTTTTAATAATAACTTTTAACGCTGATCTTTAAAATTTATTTTAATAGCTTCAAATTTTAACAATATGAACGCGGTGAAAAATCTAGTTATTTGGTTGCTAATAATAGCCACTACTGCAATGCTTATTGATTCACAAAGGGACAAACTAAGCGACAGATTTCTCAGTACTTTTTTACCATATAAAGGAAGAATTCAAAATAGCGGTCAGAATAGTGGAAGTATTGAATTTACGAAGTCATATGATGGACACTTTTATATTCAGGCTCAAGTCAATGATCGCAATATAACGTTTTTGCTTGATACTGGAGCAACCGATATTGTTCTATCACAAAAAGACGCATTACATGTTGGTATTAACTTACAAAATGTTCAGGATTTTAAAATATATGAAACTGCGAAAGGTCAAATAAAAGCTGGAGTGGTTCAAATACCTCAAGTTAAAATAGGAAATTTTTTGATTAATGATGTACAGGCAAGCGTTAACACTCATTCTATGTCTCATTCACTACTTGGAATGAGCTTTTTAAGGTATTTTCATTTCACTATAAGAGATAATAAGTTGATATTATACCGCGACTAAACACTTCTACAATCTACTTATCAAAGCTCTGTAGGTCAATATAGGAGCAGAAATAAATATTGCAGAACAAGTGCCAATCAAAATACCAAAAAAAATGATCAAGCTGAAGTCTCTCACTGCATCTGTGCAGATTAATACCAAAGGAAGAGCAGCAAGAAGGGTTGTACCAGAAGTTAATATAGTGCGAAATAATGTAGCGTTGATACTTGCATCTACTACCTCACTCATCCGCCCACTTTTACCACTCCTGCGATACTCTCGAATCCGATCATATATAATTACTGAGTTATTGATTGAATAACCAATGACAGTGAGGAGAGCTGCAACTGATGAAATATTAAACTCAATGCCAGTTAGGCTAATAAAACCAACAGTTAAAATCACGTCATGAATCAGTGCTGTTATTCCACTGAATCCACATTGCCAATTAAATCTAAACCAAACGTAAAAAAATATTCCAACAATCGCGATCAACATGGATAACATTCCTTCAAATATTTGTGTTGAGCTTATTTGTGGGCCAACATAGTCTATTTTACGATAGCTTATTGAGCTATCTAGCTTTTCTTCTAGTATGCTTTTTATCTTTTTGATTTTATCTTCATCTCCTTCATCTTTAAAACGCATGACTAAATTATCACCCGCTTTTGAACTCTGCACTGTAAAACCATTTTCTTTTAATGCATCGAGAATAGAGTGATTCTCATCTGAAGATTTTATCTCTATCAAAATTCCGCCTGCAAAGTCTATGCCTAAGTTCACTCCACGCAGTACAACAATGAGCATTGAAAAGATGATAAGAATAATGCTAACGAGTGCTGTCAAATTTCTATATTTACTAAACTTGATATTGAGGTTATCTGGAATGAGTCTAAGTGCCATGCTATTTACTTAAACTTGAATTTTATATACTTTTCAAAAAATTCACTAGTTTATTCTGTGATTGTTTGATTATGTCAATTTTTCCATCAGTTAATTCTTGTCTGTCAATTAAGTTCTATCTAGCTTGCATACTACCATTTTGAAGTACATTACAAAAGCGAAATACTGCCAATTTGGCCCATCATTTTATCTCTGCAAGCTTATCCCCCCCCCTTGCTATGTTAGCAACGCAACCTAAGCTAGGTTCCTTCATAGCAGTGTTAGGTACACTGCCATATCTTTCAAAACTTTCATGCTCTATAGCTTCCTCAACACTTTTTCCTCCTACAAGACAGTTTTCCCCTAAACTTTTTCCCCTATTTTTTAACTCATTAAGCCTTGCTCTGTTTTCCCCATCAATCTCCACTTTTATTTTATTGCTGCCTTTCTCACTAGGACTTAGATAAATACTTATCTCTCCTACCTCAGTAGTAAAAGACATTTCAATACCACCTTTTGAGACATCCATGTAATTTCTTTTTCCCCCTATTTCTTCTACATTTTCAACTCTTACTATACTTTCTCCAATTTTGAGTATGCCAACTCTTAAATTTAAGTCTTTGGCTTTTTCATTGTTTAGGATTTCTGCAACTTCAACAATACTATCTTGCGAATATTCTATACAAAAATATCCATTATCCTTGTCTACTTCTAAGAAACTCTTTCTGCTAGTAGCTCTTTTTTAATCAAGACATAACCAAATTCACTAGCTTTCTT
>NZ_JBIXJM010000088.1:0-10675 GCF_044752445.1 Wolbachia endosymbiont of Drosophila barbarae
AGCTCTTTTAATTAGTTTGGGGTATTTTAATGGTTGATTCTTCTTATATGTACGCTTCTGGTGCTTTTGTTCCTAGAGTTTCTTATTCTAGGTCGATTGATTTAAAAGATTCTTTATTGGATTTGGTTAAGGTTCAAAAAGAATCATATGATTCTTTTACTCCTAAGAATAAGGGTAATGAAAGACTTGAAGTTATCTTTCATACAATCTTTCCAATAAATGATCCTTTGCGTAGGGCTACTATTGAGTTTATAAGTTGTAGGGTAGATGATCCTAAGTATGATGAATCTGAGTGTATAAAGCGTGGTGTAACTTTTTCTGCTCAGGTTATTGCTTCTATACGTCTTGTTGTTATGCAGGATGGTATTTCTCTTGATGAATATAAATCAATTAAAGAGAGTGGAGATCATTCTAAACTTGCAACCGTTGTAAAATCTATAGAAGAGCAGAAAGTCCACTTTTGTGGGTTGCCTATGATGACTGATAAGGGCACTTTCATCATTAATGGTGTGGAAAAAGTTATCGTCTCACAAATGCATAGGTCTCCTGGTGTATTTTTTGATAGCGATAAGGGGAAAACTTACAATTCTGGTAAATTGATCTATTCTGCTAGAATTATTCCTTATAGGGGTTCTTGGCTTGATATTGAATTTGATGTTAAAGACCATTTGTATTTTCGTGTTGATAGAAAAAGAAAATTGCCAATTTCAGTTTTATTAAAGGCGTTGGGTCTATCAAATAATGATATACTCGATAGATTTTATGAGAAAATAAAGTATGTAAAACATAAAGATGGTTGGAAAGTGCCTTTTGTTCCTGATAAATTTAAAGGAGTGAGGCTGCCTTTCGACTTAATGGATATTGAAGGTAATGTGCTGCTTAAAGCTAACGTTCGTATTACCTCAAGACTAGCTAAAAAGCTATATGATAATGAATTGAAAGAGTATCTGGTTCCTTTTAATTCTATATGTGGTTTATTCCTCGCAGAAGATTTAATGGATAGTGCTAGCTCTACGAAAATTTTATCTGCCGGTGAATCTATAAAGCTGGAAGACATAAAGAAGCTTGAGTTATTATCTGTAGATGAAATATCAGTGTTGAACATAGATAATTTGTTTGTTGGACCTTATATATTAAATACGCTTTTCTTAGATGAAAACATGTCTTATCAGGATGCACTATATGAAATATATAGAGTTTTGCGTCCTGGTGAAGTTCCTGTTTTAGAGATAGTAGAAGAGTTTTTCCGTAATCTTTTCTTCAGTCCGGAATATTATGATTTGTCTAACATTGGTAGGTTGAAGCTTAACTCTTACCTTGGATTAAATTATGATGAGGATTTAACTATTTTAACGCATGAAGATATTATTGAAATTGTGAAAAAAATAGTATTGTTACGTGACGGTCAAGGATCTGTAGATGATATTGATCATTTAGGAAACAGAAGAGTAAGATCAGTTGGAGAGTTTATAGAAAATCAATTTAGAACTGGGTTGTTGAAATTGGAACGCGCAATAGTTGATTCTATGTCCACTTCTAGTTTAGATAAAGTTTCTCCATCTGATTTTATTAATCCAAAAGTGTTAACTAATGTCTTAAGAGATTTCTTCAATTCTTCTCAATTATCTCAATTTATGGATCAGACTAATCCGTTATCTGAAATAACACATAAAAGAAGGTTATCCGCGTTAGGTCCTGGCGGTTTAACAAGAGAACGGGCAGGATTTGAGGTGCGTGATGTTCATCCAACTCATTATGGAAGAATTTGCCCTATTGAGACTCCTGAAGGGCAAAATATAGGGTTAATCAACAGCTTAGCTATATACGCGCGTATTAATAAATATGGTTTCATTGAAAGCCCTTATAGAAAAGTAGTCAATAGGGTTGTTACTGATCAAATTGAGTATCTTTCTGCTATAGACGAAGGCTCACATCATATAGCTGACACTAGCGTAAAGCTTGATGAAAATAATTGCTTTGTTGATGACATGCTATACTGTAGATATGCTGGTAGCTTCGTCATGGTAAGTAGCGACCAAGTTAGTTACATTGACGTATCTCCTAAGCAGGTAATATCAGTTGCAGCTTCCTTGATTCCATTTTTAGAAAATGATGATGCTAATAGAGCATTAATGGGCTCAAATATGCAACGTCAGGCCGTACCTTTATTGAAGCCTACCGCTCCTCTGGTTGCTACTGGTATGGAGTCTTTTGTAGCTTCTGGCTCTGGTGCTGTAGTTTTAGCAAAACGCGATGGCATAGTTGATAGTTCTGATAATAACTCTATAGTTATACGTGCTTTTGATAAAGAAAGGGTTAACTACTTGGACGTAGATATTTATCATCTAAGGAAATTTCAGCGTTCTAACCATAATACTTGTATTAATCAAAGACCGCTAGTGTGCGTAGGTGATTATGTTAAAAAGGGTGATGTAATAGCTGATGGTCCTGCAATTAACAGTGGTGAGTTGGCGCTTGGTAAAAATTTGCTAGTCGCTTTTATGTCTTGGCAAGGTTATAATTTTGAAGACTCTATTATTATTTCTAGTGAAGTTGTTAAAAAAGATCTCTTTACTTCTATTCATATAGAAGAATTTGACTGTGTTGTACATGATACCCCTTTAGGATCAGAAAAAATAACTCGTGCTATACCTGGTGTTAATGAAGAAAATCTATATCACTTGGATGATAGTGGTATAGTGAAAATTGGTACAAGAGTTGGTCCAGGCTATATTCTGGTAGGTAAAGTTACACCTAAACCTTCTCTTTCATTGCCTCCTGAAACGAAGTTATTAATGACAATTTTTGGTGAAAAGTCATTCGATTGTGCGGATTCCTCTTTATATACATCTCCAGATGTTGAAGGGACAGTAATTGATGTACAAGTCTTTACACGCAGGGGGGTTGAAGAAAATGAAAGGGCATTACTCATCAAACAAAAAGAGATAAATGACTTTGAGGAAGAGCGAGATTATATAATCAATGTTACTAGTGAATATTTCTATGATGAACTGAAGAAACTTCTTATTAATTCTGGTTCTCAAGATCGAGAAAAATTTGACTCTATTGAACGTGAGCAATGGTGGGGTATAGGATTAAAAAACCAATCCATTTCTGAGCAAGTTAAGAGCTTAAAAAAAGATTTTGATGAAAAAGTATCACATGCAATAGCACAGTTTAAGCGAAAAGTAGAAAAATTACATGAAGGTTATGACCTGCCTCAAGGTGTGTCGATGTCAGTAAAAGTTTTCATTGCTGTGAAACATAGTCTGCAACCAGGGGATAAAATGGCTGGTAGACATGGAAATAAAGGTGTGATTTCTCGAGTTGTGCCAGTGGAAGATATGCCTTATTTGGAAGATGGTACTCCTGTTGATATTATTCTTAACCCTCTTGGTGTTCCTTCACGAATGAATGTAGGGCAAATACTGGAAACGCATGTAGGTTGGGCTTGTAGAAAATTAGGGGAAAAGGTAAGTAATATTCTCGATGAGATCAATAAGATCAAAAGTGCTTTTTGCAAGGGAATTAGGTCCCTTAACGATGATAATTTTACACAATTTGCAGTAGCATACCTTGATAATAAAAAAATTGAAAATATTGATGATGATGAAATAACGGCTTCTGTTTTAAATACACCTAATAAGAATGCACTAAATGACGAGTTGAATGAGTTAGTAGAGAACTATTTGAACTCTTGTAAAAGTTCATACAGCAATTTACGTAACTTCCTGATTGAGGTTTATAGCTATGGCAGTAACGTATCTATCTGTAATGATATTCGTAATATTAGTGATAATAATCTCATTGAATTTGCACGCAAATTACGTGATGGTGTTCCTGTTGCTGCACCTGTATTTGAGGGTCCAAAAGATGAACAAATAGCAAAATTATTTGAACTTGCTGGTTTAGATAACTCTGGACAAGCTGTATTATATGACGGTTGCAGTGGTGAAAAATTCGACCGCAAGGTTACAGTTGGTTACATGTACATGCTTAAGTTGCACCACTTGGTTGATGGTAAAATTCATGCGCGTTCAGTAGGGCCTTATAGTTTGGTTACTCAACAACCTCTTGGAGGAAAATCTCATTTTGGTGGTCAGCGTTTTGGTGAAATGGAATGTTGGGCATTACAAGCCTATGGTGCTGCTTATACTTTGCAGGAAATGTTAACTGTGAAGTCTGATGATATTAATGGTAGAGTTAAGATTTATGAATCGATAATAAAAGGTGACAGTAATTTTGAATGTGGAATTCCTGAATCCTTTAATGTGATGATAAAAGAACTACGTTCTTTATGTTTAAATGTAGATTTAAAGCAAAATGATGTAGTGATTGAAGATATATCTCACACTAACATTGCACAACCTTTTAATGAGGTTAGCATATCGATTGCTAGCCCTGAAAGTATTAAACGTATATCTTGTGGTGAGATAGAAGATGTTTCAACTGCAAATTATCGTACGTTCAAAGTTGAGAAAGGTGGATTATTTTGCCCTAAGGTTTTTGGCCCTGTCAATGACGATGAATGTTTATGTGGAAAATACAAAAAAAGAAGACACAGAGGTCGCATATGCGAAAAATGCGGAGTAGAAGTTACATCTTCTAAAGTAAGAAGAGAAAGGATGGGTCATATAGAGCTTGCATCTCCTGTTGCTCATATATGGTTTTTGAAATCGCTTCCTTCAAGAATTGGAGCATTATTGGATATGTCTCTCAGAGATATTGAGAATATTTTATATAGCGATAATTATATCGTAATAGATCCTCTTGTTTCGCCTTTTGAAAAAGGTGAGATTATTAGTGAAAAAGCTTATAATGAAGCTAAAGATAGCTATGGGATCGATAGTTTTGTAGCTATGCAAGGTGTTGAAGCTATAAGAGAGTTGCTAACGCGCCTTGATTTACATGAAATTAGGAAGGATTTAAGACTAGAATTAGAATCTGTTGCTTCTGAGATAAGAAGAAAGAAAATTATAAAGAGATTGCGTATTGTTGAAA
This sequence comes from Wolbachia endosymbiont of Drosophila barbarae, assembly GCF_044752445.1. Taxonomy (NCBI): domain Bacteria; kingdom Pseudomonadati; phylum Pseudomonadota; class Alphaproteobacteria; order Rickettsiales; family Anaplasmataceae; genus Wolbachia; species Wolbachia endosymbiont of Drosophila barbarae. The sequence goes on from NZ_JBIXJM010000088.1 coordinate 5,002, forward strand.
ACTTCATTAAATCTGGAAATAGGCCTGAGTGGATGATACTTACAACTATACCTATTTTACCACCTGATTTGCGTCCTTTGGTATCGCTTGAGAGTGGTCGTCCTGCAGTTTCTGATCTGAATCATCATTATAGGACTATTATTAATAGAAATAACAGGTTGAGGAAATTGTTGAGCTTAAATCCTCCTGAGATTATGATTCGTAATGAAAAAAGGATGTTACAAGAAGCAGTTGATTCTCTTTTTGATAATAGTCGTCGTAATACTTTGGTAAATAAAGCTGGTGCTGTTGGATATAAAAAGTCCATTAGTGATATGTTAAAAGGAAAACAGGGTCGTTTTCGCCAGAACCTCTTAGGAAAAAGGGTAGACTACTCTGGACGTTCTGTAATAGTTGTTGGTCCAACTTTGAAACTAAATCAGTGTGGATTACCAAAAAGAATGGCTCTTGAACTATTCAAACCTTTTGTTTACTCAAAGCTTAAGATGTATGGTATGGCTCCAACTATTAAGTTTGCTAGTAAGTTGATAAGAGCAGAAAAACCAGAAGTTTGGGATATGCTTGAAGAGGTAATAAAAGAGCATCCTGTTTTGTTGAATAGAGCGCCTACGCTACATAGACTTGGTATTCAGGCTTTTGAGCCAATCCTTATTGAAGGCAAAGCAATACAGCTTCATCCGCTTGTCTGTACGGCGTTTAATGCTGATTTTGATGGTGATCAAATGGCAGTGCATGTGCCAATTTCATTGGAAGCTCAGCTTGAAGCTAGGGTGTTGATGATGTCCACTAATAACGTTTTAAGTCCTTCTAATGGCAGACCGATTATAGTTCCTAGTAAAGATATAGTACTTGGTATATATTATCTGACTTTACAAGAACCTAAGGAAGATAATTTACCATCTTTTGGTGCTTTTTGTGAAGTTGAGCATTCCTTGAGTGATGGTACTTTACATATTCATTCTAGTATAAAGTATAGGATGGAGTATATTAATAGCAGCGGTGAAACTCACTATAAAACTGTTTGTACAACTCCTGGCCGTTTAATATTATGGCAAATTTTTCCTAAGCATGAGAATCTAGGCTTCGATCTAATAAATCAGATATTAACAGTCAAGGAAATAACTGGTATAGTTGATTTGGTATATCGTAACTGTGGTCAAAGTGCTACAGTGGCATTTTCTGATAAATTAATGGTACTTGGCTTTGAGTATGCCACATTTTCTGGTGTCTCTTTTGGTCGTTGTGATATGGTTATACCTGAAACTAAAGCTACACATGTTGATCACGCGAGGGGTGAAATTAAGAAATTCTCTATGCAATATCAAGATGGGCTAATAACTAGAAGTGAGAGGTATAACAAGGTTATAGATGAATGGTCTAAGTGTACGGATATGATAGCTAATGATATGTTAAAAGCAATATCTATATATGATGGAAATAGTAAGTACAACTCAGTGTATATGATGGTTAACTCTGGTGCAAGGGGTTCTACTTCACAGATGAAACAGCTAGCAGGAATGCGAGGGCTCATGACCAAACCTTCTGGTGAGATTATAGAAACACCTATAATTTCTAATTTCCGTGAAGGATTGAACGTATTTGAATACTTTAATTCTACTCACGGTGCGCGTAAAGGTTTAGCTGACACTGCACTTAAAACTGCAAACTCTGGATACTTAACTCGTCGTTTAGTTGATGTATCTCAAAATTGCATAGTTACAAAGCATGACTGTAAAACAAAAAATGGTCTTGTTGTGAGAGCTACAGTTGAAGGAAGTACTATAGTGGCATCTCTAGAGAGTGTTGTGCTGGGTAGAACAGCTGCAAATGATATATATAACCCAGTGACAAAAGAATTATTAGTAAAAGCAGGGGAATTAATTGATGAGGATAAAGTAAAGCAAATCAGCATTGCAGGTCTTGATGTTGTAAAAATTAGATCGCCTTTAACTTGTGAAATAAGTCCTGGTGTATGTTCTTTATGTTATGGAAGAGACCTTGCAACTGGTAAAATTGTTTCAATAGGTGAAGCAGTTGGTGTTATAGCTGCTCAATCTGTTGGAGAGCCAGGTACTCAGTTAACGATGCGTACTTTTCATATAGGTGGAGTAATGACTAGAGGCGTTGAATCCTCGAATATTATAGCTTCTATTAATGCTAAAATAAAGTTAAACAATAGTAATATAATTATAGATAGAAACGGAAATAAAATTGTGATAAGCCGTTCCTGTGAAGTCGTGTTGATTGATAGCCTTGGTAGTGAGAAGTTGAAGCACAATGTACCTTACGGCGCTAAGCTTTATGTAGATGAGAGTGGGTCAGTAAAAATTGGCGATAAAGTTGCGGAATGGGATCCTTATACATTGCCTATTATCACGGAGAAGACTGGTACAGTGTCTTATCAGGACTTAAAAGATGGAATTTCGATCACTGAAGTGATGGATGAATCTACAGGAATATCAAGCAAAGTAGTAAAAGACTGGAAATTGCATTCTGGTGGAGCTAATTTACGTCCTCGTATTGTGCTGCTTGACGATAATGGTAAAGTAATGACACTCGCAAGTGGCGTTGAAGTATGTTATTTTATACCAATCGGTGCAGTGCTCAATGTACAAGATGGCCAGAAGGTTCATGCAGGTGATGTTATTACAAGAACACCAAGAGAGTCAGTTAAAACTCGTGATATTACTGGTGGTTTACCGAGGGTTATAGAGTTATTTGAAGCACGTCGTCCTAAAGAGCATGCTATTGTTAGTGAGATAGATGGCTATGTAGCGTTTTTTGAAAAAGACCGTAGAGGAAAACGCAGTATATTAATTAAACCTGTAGATGAACAAATTTCTCCAGTTGAATATTTGGTATCAAGAAGTAAGCATGTAATAGTCAATGAAGGTGATTTTGTACGTAAAGGTGATCTATTGATGGATGGTGACCCTGATCTCCATGATATTTTACGTGTGCTTGGGTTAGAAGCTTTAGCGCACTATATGATTTCTGAAATACAGCAAGTTTATAGATTGCAGGGTGTTCGTATAGACAATAAGCATTTAGAGGTGATCTTAAAACAAATGCTACAAAAAGTGGAAATTACTGATCCTGGTGATACTATGTACTTGGTTGGCGAAAGCATTGACAAGCTGGAAGTTGATAGGGAAAATGATGCTATGAGTAACTCTGGCAAACGGTCTACTCATTATCTTCCTATTCTGCAGGGGATTACTAGGGCAAGTCTTGAAACTAGCTCCTTTATTTCTGCTGCCTCTTTCCAAGAGACAACAAAAGTACTTACAGAAGCAGCATTCTGCGGGAAGAGTGATCCTTTAAGTGGATTAAAAGAAAATGTTATAGTAGGAAGATTAATTCCTGCTGGTACAGGTTTGATTATGAATAAGATCAGAGCACTTTCACTTTGTGATAATGTGGATAAATATGAAAAATATTTTGATATTGAAACTTATGACGAGGAATGGTTGATGGATAATGGTTGTCATTTACACTCTGGTGAGGAAGAGAGCGTAGTGGCATACGATCAGTCGAATTGAGTACAGCTAGTGTGTCTCTTGACCAAAAAAGCCAATAATATTTTCTTTCACTTCTGTGCTATCTGTCATGTTATTTACTCTCACACGAAATTCAGATGAGCCTTGAAGCCCGCTACTGTACCAACCTATGTGTTTGCGGGCCATCTTTATTCCTGTGTCATTTCCATAGTACTCAAGAATATTGTCGTAATGCTCGAGTATGATGCTTAATCTCTCTGAAGCTGTTGGCTCAGAAGTTTCACTTCCACTGAGAAAGTTCATTGCTTGATTAATCAGCCAAGGTTTACCGTAGGCACCACGACCTATCATCACTCCGTCTGCTCCAGATTCTTTGAGAGCATTCTGAATATCATTTAAATTTTTAATATCGCCATTTACTATAACTGGAATTTTCACTTGCTCTTTAACATTTCTAACGAATTTCCAATCTGCTTGACCATTATAAAGCTGCGCTCTTGTTCTTCCATGCACAGTGATCATTTTTGCTCCTAAGTCTTCGGCAATTTTCGCAAGTCTCGGGGCATTGCGATTTTCATCGTTCCATCCAGTGCGCATTTTCACCGTAACTGGCATATTCACTGCTTTGACCACAGCTTCAATTATCTCAGCGGCTTTTTTCTCATCACGCATTAGCGCTGATCCTGCATAACCGTTTACAACTTTTTTAACAGGGCAACCAAAGTTTATGTCTATAATTTTTGCTCCCATGTCCTCGTTTAATTTTGCAGCCTCCGCCATAACATCTGGCTCACACCCAGCAAGCTGCACAGCAGTTAATGCATCGACTTTTGCTTTTTGCAAACTCTGGCGAGTTTGCATAATCATAGCTCTGCTTGCGATCATCTCTGAAACTAACAAACTTGCACCAAGTTTCTTCACAATACTTCTAAACGGATAATCAGTCACTCCAGACATTGGAGCTAAAATAACTGGAGAATCAATTGTCAAATTTCCTACTTGTAGGGACATATATTCTATGTGTTCAAACCTAGCGCATTTACACATACTGTTACAACACTTTGTATAGCCGAACTTACTTTTTCCATAAGAGAAGGCTCTACCTCTACTATCTCAGCTCTCTCATAATGACCAGGTGCCAAGTATACCGTTTCTTGTTCTTTATTTCCCCATAGCTCGTTGTTCTGCTGATAACCTTCATTTATCATTCCCGCATTTGGCAGAAACAATGTATTTACATCATTACCATTATTTTTATAGTAGACGTCAATTTCAATATTAGCCAGCGAAGCTAAGATAGAAATTTCTTCTATGAAAACATGGTAACTTTGGCTGCTGATTGCCTCTAGATAAGATCTATAAATGGATTTGCCATTGAGAAAAGAATTTGCTGCAGTATCACTATTATAATTTCTATCATATTTTCTTTCACTAATATTGAGATTACTAGCACTAATGCTTCTTAAATCACCTATAACTTCATTTTCTTTTAATGTTGTAAGACAACATAACTTTTTTATTAATTTATTAGTCTTTTTTTTGATCTTCTCTACCCGTCTGTTTGTATGCTGAACCAAATCTTTTATTGAGTCCGACATACCAATCAAATGATTTGGATTTTCTAAGAATGCACCAAAAACTTTCTGCATCTGTCCCTTCAATAACTCAGGCATCCTTGGATCATTCAAAGAGTTAAATTGACTTAAAAATTTGTGCCATTCCATTCTCATATCTTGTGCTTTTTCAGTTTTATATTGACCAGAGCTATTATCACCAAATACCGCATGGAAAAAGCAGTTGCCATCACCTGTAGTATTATATTGAACAATTTTTGTTTGCTTACTTTCTACTGAATCTAAACTTACTCCGCTATCTTTACGACTTATATTTCCTGGACTACCTAATACAGGGCTTGGCGTGTCAGCCCTGCTTTGTTCATCCTTTTTCAACGCTTTTGCAAATTCTTTTCTCTTCTCTATTAATTGCTCTGAACTAAGTTCATATTTTAGCTGATCATCAATTTCATCAAACGATTTGCCTGCTTTCAGCATATCTGTAATTTTCTTAGCATTCTCTAAGGCAAATATTCCACAATTATACTTATCATCTTGTTGTTTAGCTTTTGAGTTTTTAATACTACTATTGTCTATTCCTAGAGTTTTCTGTAGCGCACT
>NZ_JBIXJM010000089.1:0-513 GCF_044752445.1 Wolbachia endosymbiont of Drosophila barbarae
TAAAGAACTTTGCTATGCTTTTGATGCTAAAGCAATTAAAGAAGCAGTGATAAGTGACTTATATGGATTGGTGAAAAAAGAAGATATTGGAAAGCTTGGGTCTGAATTAAGCGAGCAGCAAAAAAATATTATGTGGGAACGTTTAATCAAAACTGAGATATTAGATGATCAGGGCAAATTGTTAAAAGGAAACATTAATGACAATGAACTTAATAAAGTACTTTCACCTGAATTTAATTGTTACAAAGATCGTTTTCTTTACCTTTTAAAAGAGTGCATTGAAAGAGAAAAATTTATACATGTTCCCAATAATCTCAGACCGTTTATTGAACAGCACTTAGAATCTTGGATTAATAATGCTATAACCGCGTTCTTCATGAAAGCAGGAGAGGATTATGTAGTGGATGTAGATAAAACCGGAAGTAGTCCAGATCGCAATCCTAATATTACAATTCTTGATAGAGATACAGGAACAGATCAAGCTAATTCTCAATGGGATGAAGCATTACACCA
>NZ_JBIXJM010000090.1:0-2486 GCF_044752445.1 Wolbachia endosymbiont of Drosophila barbarae
TAAAGCAGAATCTGTTGTTACTTTGGAGGAGGAAGAAGAGTTTTTTGATGCTATGGAAGCTGTTTCTAATGTAGAAGAAGGGAATAATTTAGGTCTTGCTACTTCAGAAGAGGAAGAAGAATTTTTTGATGCTGTGGAAGAACAAGAGCCGTTAGCTAATTTTAACGTTCCACTCAGTATATTTCATTATAAAGATTATAACTCTGATTTTTTTACTTCCTGGTATAATATATCAAGCGAAATATTTAAGGAAATAAATAGAACTTGCCCAGAAAAGAAAATATTAAATTTAGCTCTGTCAGTTTTAATGCTTCCTTATATTGCTTTTACTGCACTGGGATTAGTCGTATGCAGTAGATTTCAAGCAAACAGCAAGACACAAGACAGTGTAGGGGAAGATAAGACAAAAAAGAGTGAAACTGGCGTGCCAAAAAGATTGGCATATGGTGTTCTTGCTGCAATAGCAATTTTTGTTAATATGGCTGTACTTGTAGCCTTAGTTGTTCCTGCAACAATTGCTTTGGCTACTTTTTATCTTTTAAATAGAGATTTATCTCACTCTTTAGTTACTGCTCTTAAAATAAGTATGGGGCGGTATTTTAATAAGCATCAAAATATTGAGGTGTCTTTTCATGAAAAGGAAGTTACTGGACCAAATATTGCGTGGGATATGGAAATAGAATTTCCACCGCAATTTAAACGATTGCTTAGAGATTTGTATGAAAATGAAAATAACAAGTGGTTTGATGTGACGCGGGATTCAGAGCATAGCATCGTACTGAAATTGTCAACTAACATCAATTTAAAAAATGGTCTTAAGCCCTTACGCAATGAAATCAAGGATGTGCTTGCAACTTCTATTCAGGAATTTGCGAAGACTATGGAAGAACTGATAAAGCTAGAAAAGAAAGAGATTACATATGATAAATTGAAGGAATTATTGAACGAATTCAAGTCGAAAGTGGTAGATAGTATAGGTCCTAATTTGACAAGTCACTTAATACAAAGTGCTTATCAAGTTGCCTTTATACAAGCAATTAAGTTTCAGCGAGATAGACGGGGAGAAGATTTTTCGCTGGAAGATGAGATAAAAAATTCTTTAGTGAGACAGGAATTAGAGAGCCAAGGTAAGGAATTACCAAGTAGAAAAGAGATTATAATAGAAGATTTGAAAAACGCAGGAATGGAAGTAGAAGACTCAAAAGATGATGAATTTTCTGTACATGAGGCAGAATGGAAAAAGCTTATAAAGGAAGGCGAAATAGTTAAAAGGACAGTAATTGATATTTATAAAAATAAGCATCTCCAAGCAACAGAGAAAGCCTTAGGTAATGCGAAAGAAGAAATTGAACGTTTAAGAGGAATAGGTCAAACAAGGTGTAACAATATATATAAGAAATTAAAAGAAATACATGAAAACAGTAGCTTAACAAATGACACCTTAAAAAGGGGGTTAGAAGACCTTTTTAAATTCGAATATGATGATCAAGAGATTGAGCGCAGGCTGATAAAATCAGTAATGAAAAAAGTTCAAGGTAAGTTAAGTCAATCAGATATACCGGATAAGGAGAAGCAAAGCCTAAGGAAGCAGCTTGAAGATTTAGAAAAAAAAGTAAAGGTTCCATCGGATAAGGAAGCTTCAGCTAAAATAAATGACTTTATAGAAAAGATGTATTTAGAAATAAAAAAATATAAAGTGCAAAGGTTACTTCGAGAACAAAAAAAGGGTGTTTTACGTTTATGCAAGAAATTAAGAAAATATGGTGAATCAGGTCTAGCAGAAATAATTGAAGCTTTTCGCGTGCAAGATGAAGGACATTTAGAAAAATCTACATTAGAACAAACACTCAAAGATCAAAATAAGCGTTTACAAGCTGAACAAAATAACAGGGAAAAAGGGCATCCGGGTACAAGATCAATAGAAGTGCTCTTAAAAAGGAATGAAGAAATTCTGAAAGCATTAAAACAGTTAGAATTAGGCAAAAAAGAATTATTGATAAATGAAGAAACAAAAAATGATTATAAAGAAGAACTAACGTCTCGTGAAAAAATAAAATTTGCAGTAATAGAAGATGATTTACTGAAGGTATTCAAGCTTGAAATTTTTGATGAAAAAGAAATCAAGAAGTTATTAGAAAGAGCAGAACTGGAGTACTGTTTAGCAGAAAAACGCATCAAATATCCTGTAATTAAAACAAAAGATAATATCAAACATTTTAGTCAAAATTTATTGTCTCCTTTGATAGACAATTTGACAAAAAATATAATAAATAATATACCAGGAAATAGTGAAGGTTGTATACAGAAAGTTAAGAACTGGAGTAAAGTTATGTTTGGTGCAATAAAGATTGGAGCATCAAATGCTTATAAAGAGATTACAGAGAGAAAAGCGTTAAATGTGGTACATAATACTTATAAAGAAGGAGAGACATTTCTTCAATGTTTTCAGTCAAATTATGAAGGTATTGGAGCCTTTTTAGGTAATT
>NZ_JBIXJM010000091.1:0-979 GCF_044752445.1 Wolbachia endosymbiont of Drosophila barbarae
TTAATTAAAAATCTCAAATGTTACTACCATTTCTGTTAATCCTGTCTCTAATTGCTAAGTTCATTGAAATTGACATTTCCGTACCTAGTTTTCCTGATATGGTGCACTATTTTAACGTACCGGAAGGCATAATTCAATTAACTATTACTTATAATTTCCTAGGCTTTTGCATAGGAGGGTTGTTTTTTGGTCCATTGTCTGAATGCTATGGCAGAAGGAGAATTATGATCATAGGTAACACTTTGTTATTAATCGGCGCTGTTGGTTGTGTTTTTGCACCGTCGATTTTTTGGCTTTTAATCTCTCGCTTTGTTCAGGGCATTGGTGTTAGCACATCTGTAGTTGTGTTTGCAATCGTTGCAGACAGCTACAAAGGCGACGAAGCGGTGAAATTTATTGGAATCATGAATTCTGTTCTTACAGTTGTCATGGCAATTGCGCCAGTGTTAGGCAGTTTCATCAATGAAATTGTAGGATGGCGTGGTAATTATGCAACTGTTGCAATACTTTGTTTAATCTCTTGGGTTTTGCTGCTTTTAGCGTTACCAGAAACAAAAAAGGACCGCGATATTTTCAGTTTGAAAAAAATGATGAAAGATTACAGAAAACTACTATCTAGTCCGAGGTTTGTTACGTTGTCTTTGATGTCAAGCCTCTTTTCTGCTGCGTATATGTCATTCATTACTTGTGGACCTTTTCTGTATATGAAGACTTTTGGTTTATCTAGCACTATTTATGCACTACATCAAGGTGCAATAGTTGGGTGCTTCTCACTCATCAGTCTATTTGCTGGCAAAATCTTGCAGAAACTTGGAGCAATAAAGTGTGTAATTTCTGGTACGAGCGTGGGTGCTATTGGGTCTCTATTGCTTGTAATATTCAGTATAATTGTACCCCACTCTTTCTACTTAGTATAGCATTTCTCATAATAGTCCGAACAGGTCATAGGAAGGCAGAATCAACAGCACGACGAAAGGAT
>NZ_JBIXJM010000092.1:0-1657 GCF_044752445.1 Wolbachia endosymbiont of Drosophila barbarae
CTGACAATCGTCATCCCGCTACGTGTTAGCGGGATCTAGAGATACCGCGAATGAATCGCGGTATGACGGTCTGCAGCGGTATGACGTAGGGCTGCACTAGCTATATCATGCATTTTATTAACCGACACTATAAACAATATCCTTACAATTATGAGATTGAACCACAACTTGCTCAAGCGTTAAGCTGCTGCGTTTAGCGTCTTTACTGTGATTTTCCCCAAGAACATTTGTTCTTTCTCGTTTTATTTCCTCAATGAATTTCCCATTAACATCTTTAGGATCAATCTCTTCTTCAGAATATATAAGGTTAGTGCAATTTGTTTTTCTATAATAATGCACGCCAAGACATATAATTGATAATGCAAGTATACCAGAACCTATAAGTAATGATAATCCTATGTTATTAGTCAAAGGGTTTTGGTAAAATTTTTGTACACCATTAACACCATGTGTTGCAAGTAGCCCTAGAGGAAACGCTATATTTGCAGCAACTACACCAGTAAATAATGCAGTAAATATTGGTCTGTCGTTAATTACTGATTTTATTTTATTAGTTCTAGTAATTACTTTTTCGTCAATGTTAGTGAAGCCTTGTTTAGCTTCCCAAGCATTAAGTACAAAATTTGAATGAGTGCCATTGCTATATTCCAGTCTTACAGATTTTATAGCTTTATCTTTTGGCTGGTGCTCCAACACCTCAGCTAAAATTTTATCCGCATCTTTTTTTTGAATGGAATGTTCTTCAGTATCTATAAATTGCCTTGTTGCAAAAAATATTGGACCAATTGCAAGCAATGCAGCAAGTACGATAACTGGTATAGTGATATATTTTGGGCTGTTTGTAAAAAATGCAATAAATTTTGCTTTATCTTGTAAATATAATAAAGCTGCAGATATACTGAGTATAATAGCACTTGCAGTAAAAATTATAAAGCCCTTCTGCTGCATGGCATATTTTGCTCTTGGCAAGAATCTGTTTGTTTTTTTATTTGTTGTGCTACCTATATCAGAATTTAGTGAAAAAGACTCTTCAGAGTCATCTTTGCTTTTATACGATGGTAAAGTATTTGAAGACGCACCTAAATCATCTTTTGAGTTTTGACCACCTATTTCACTGTCTAAACTCTTTTTCGAAGATTTTGTATTTGGGTTTATAACTGCATAAATATGTTCTTCTGATCCATTACCAGATAATCCTTCTAAACCTAAACTTGCTGTTTGTGATACCCAATCATGAGTCTCACCTTTTGTTTCTTCTAGGGAAGGAGGTAGTACTTCAGTACTAAGACCAAACAAATTTTTGTCTTCTTTGTCTTGTAAACCTGGAGCTTTTGGCAAAATCGGTGGTGCTCCATCACCATCTTTTTGTCGATTTACAGATGCATAAGTAGGATCCACTTCCTCATCATCTGATTCTTCATGTGACATTCCCTGCACACGTGGTACTACATTCAGTACACTTGAGATAGCATTTCCTGCTTCTTCAGGCGATGGTGGATCTTTTAGTGTTATCTTGCTATTGTCACTTGTTTGTTCGTAAGAAGTTAATTTTACTGTTGATTTTTCGACTGACCCATGCATATTCACTCCAAAGTTATAGCATTTCTCATAATAGTCCGAACAGGTCATAGGAAGGCAGAATCAACAGCACGACGAA
>NZ_JBIXJM010000093.1:0-853 GCF_044752445.1 Wolbachia endosymbiont of Drosophila barbarae
TAGGAGGATTTGCAGCAGTTATGCCAAAAGGAAATAGCGGTATGTTTAAACGTGAAGGAAGAGCAGCATTACCAATAAAGGAAGTTATGTTGCCACTAGAACCTGAGGCTTCAAGGATAATAGGGAATCTTGTTAATTATGAAGTTGAAAAGGTATTTGAAAAATTCTTCCACCGCGAATTAAGTTACATTACACCTATATGAATTGGCAAGATTTACATCAAGCAATCTGCACTACGCTGAAGAAAGAAATACCAGCAATTCAAACTTGTGAAATTTATCCATCGATAAGGAAAGAATTATTAGCGCCAGCGTTATTTGTAGAGCTTGTGAGTTTAGAATCGGGAAAAGATCCAGGAACAGAAGAATTAGCACTGAAAGCAAGATTTGAAGCACGAATTGTGATTGATAGCACAATAGAAAATGCAGCTATTATTGTCAGAACATTAGCTGCTGAGGTGGCAAAAGTTGTAAACAAAAATACATGGAATATAAAAAATGTTTCACCAGGAGAATTTATCTCTGCAGAAATTGACGGATTTAGACCCGAATTAGATGCATATTTGGTGTGGATGGTTGATTGGAGTCATCAGCTTCATTTAGGTAAATCGATATGGACAGAAAATAAGATTAAGCCACATACGATTATAATAGAAGAAAATGTTAGAGAGTAATTTTGCTATTTCAGAGCTGCAAAGAAAGTTAGCAAACATTGTACGAATGGGAGTTGTAAAAGAAGTAGATTATGAGAAAGCAAAAGTAAGAGTGAAGATAGGAGAACTTTTAACAGATTTTCTTCCATGGATAACTTCTAGAGCAGGAGAGGAAAGAAGCTGGCTACCACCAAGCATAAA
>NZ_JBIXJM010000094.1:0-504 GCF_044752445.1 Wolbachia endosymbiont of Drosophila barbarae
CACGTCTTTGATCTTCTGCTATTTCTTGGTCAATTTCTTCTACATCGTAACCCATTTCTGATACTACTTCTGATCGACTCTTAAATCCATTTCTTACTGCCATTTGCTGTGCTTGCTGATCTTTTAGTGGATCCACCCAATCAAATCCCTGTGGTATCCATTTTACATCTTTAAATACTTGATTATCTGTTGTAGAAAGCTCTCCAGATAAAGTGGCAAGTTCTAGCCATCTATTCCATACTGGTCTGCAAAATTGAAATACCATAATGTTGTGTTGCAGCATAGCACATCGACGACGAAACTCTATTAATCCAGCTCTGATTGATGAATAATTCACTCCTGTTAAATCTCCTGTTAGCTGCTCATATGTTATCCCTGTGCCTATTGCTATTGCCCTCAGTTGCTGTCTCATGAATGCTTCATAACTTCCTCCTACATCTGACGGTTCTGAAAATTTTATGTCTTCTCCTGGGTCTAAAAGCTGCATTGTTCCTGGCTCTAAAC
>NZ_JBIXJM010000095.1:0-522 GCF_044752445.1 Wolbachia endosymbiont of Drosophila barbarae
CACGTCTTTGATCTTCTGCTATTTCTTGGTCAATTTCTTCTACATCGTAACCCATTTCTGATACTACTTCCGATCGACTCTTAAATCCATTTCTTACTGCCATTTGCTGTGCTTGCTGATCTTTTAGCGGATCGACCCAATCAAATCCCTGTGGTATCCATTTTACTTCTTTTTTTGCTCCTTCTTTTCCCTTTGTCCATTCTTCACCTATGTCTAGCTCTCCAGAAAGTAGTGCTAACTCTAACCACCTATCCCATACAGGACGGCAAAACTGAAATACCATAATGTTATGCTGTAACATCGTGCACCTCCTGCGAAACTCTATCAATCCTGCTCGAATGGATGAATAATTAACGCCTGTTAAATCTCCTGTTAGCTGTTCATATGTTATCCCTGTACCAATCGCTATTGCCCTGAGTTGCTGTCTTATAAACGCTTCATAACTTCCTCCAACATCTGACGGTTCTGAAAATTTTATGTCTTCTCCTGGGTCTAAAAGCTGCATTGTTCCTGGCTCTAAAC
>NZ_JBIXJM010000096.1:0-658 GCF_044752445.1 Wolbachia endosymbiont of Drosophila barbarae
TCTGTACAATTAGTGTAAGCACTTGAAGAAATTACAATAAACACAATGATAGTTAAAACTTTAGTAATGTTCATAAGATATATTTATTAGCTATGATACTTAGAATGCAAAGTTTAATAAAGATTAAATAATAATCGCTAGCTTTAATATATCTATAGACACACCTTGTATAAATCATCTACAATTAATTAAGGGTCTGTTCTATGCGTTATGAGTTAAGTTAAATTTCCCGAGCGATAATTTCTAGTCAAGGGAATTGCCTCTGTTAATTTCGTTGAAATTGATACGCGATGCCCACCTTAACTTTAGTCTCAGGAATCTACTAAGGCTGACGGTAGATACGGATCCTATTTTGATTGGTTTAACATTTATGCTTCATCAATACAAAGAACAGGGTGTTTTCCTATGTTTGCCTAATGAAGTATTCCAAATTGTAATTGATGTTGAAAGGTATCCTGATTTTGTTCCTTGGTGCAAAGCCGTTTATATAAAAGAAAAAATTAACAACCAAATGGTTGTGGATCTCCTCGCAGCTTTTCATGGAATTAAAGGTAGATATACATCAGAAGTTACTTCTCTTTCTCCAAGTGGAACAAATGAAGGTTGGATAAAAGCTGTATCATCAAATGGAATATTTAAACATCTATACAATGAATGG
>NZ_JBIXJM010000097.1:0-650 GCF_044752445.1 Wolbachia endosymbiont of Drosophila barbarae
AAAATAAAAATTGCAAAGGGTTTGGTTAAAGCAGGAGTTTCTGTTGATATTGTTGCAAAAACAATTGATCTCTCTGCTGATGAATGCGTTGAAGAAAAAGGAGGTTCTATTTACTGCCAAATAGGAAAAAAGATAAAAGAATGGAGGCTAGTGAGGGAGTATACTCAAAAGGATTTGACTGAGAAAATGGTTACAACACGTGATGAAATAAGCAACTATGAGCAAGGACGTGTGGCCATTCCACTGGAAAAATTATATGCAATAGCAGAAGCGTTATCGATTAATATTACAGATCTACTAATAGAGAAAGATGAAGGTAGTACAGTAGAAAATGAGCTACCTGATTTGATTAAAGAATACAAAGAAATTGAGAGCCAAGAACTGCGTAATGCATTAATAAAATCTTTATTTGAAGGTTGTGAAGAAAAAGTGAGGAAAGCGGAAAGAATCAAAGTTGCAAAGGATTTAGTAAAAGGGGGAATTTCTATTGATATTATTTTGCAAATAGTTGGTTTATCCGCTGATCAAATTGCATGAAAATTTATTTCTAAGTAAGGTATATATGTTTGTTTCTGTAAGAGATATTAGTTCTATAAGTTATAAAATAGGGCAAAAAATAGAAGATTGTAGATTAATGCAAAGGTGTACTC
>NZ_JBIXJM010000098.1:0-1084 GCF_044752445.1 Wolbachia endosymbiont of Drosophila barbarae
TTCGATTTGCCATCTTACTCTATAAACCGTCAATATTTGTTCAGCATTAATTTTACTCTCTGGAACATTAGTTATAAATATTGACCAATCTAATAACTTTTGATTCTTTTGAGAAGATGTATATCCATGTGACTTTGCTAATTTATTAGCCTTTCTTCTTCTAGCCATAGACTGTTCTTCAGTTAGCTTTTGACATATAATTCTTACCTTAATTTTTACTTCCTTTCCTAATAATACTTCTTTTTCTGAAGATAATTGACCTTCTAAATACTCCAATAGCTCTATTTTTTGATTTGTTTCTATATCATATATATTGGTATCAGACTTATAACGACTAACAAAATATGCACCTGCTTCATCAATCTGTTTAAAAGAACTAGGCACAAAGTAGCCCAAGTCAAATATTAGCAAATCATTGGCTGATAAACCGTTCAGATAATCCCTATAACCTTGATCCGACCTTATTCCTTCCATAAAATTTAACTTATCTAGCGCTTGATTCAGGTAATCAAAGACTACCTGTAGCTTTATTCCTGATTTGGTATTATTCTCACAATCTCTATAGCTACTGCCATATCCTTTGTACATATCTTCCATGCTACTGGGCAGGCTAATGTAGCTGCTATCCAATAATTTAACGCTTCCAAATTGCTGTAAAATTTTGCAATCAATCTGTAGACTTTTTTTAAATAAACACAAAGCTTCGTTATACATTTTTTTCATGAACTCAACTGCTTCTTCACTAAACCTAAAATCTAAACCCTGTTTTGTAATTTCTATCGAGTCTTCATTTAGCAATTGGCACATTGTTTCTATGCTGCAATCATCAACTCCTATGTTACCAAAAACCATAGCTTTTATGAATGATGAGCCATTAAGTTTTCTCTTTCTTTTTATAAAACCTACTGCAATTGATATTTCGTCTGCTTTTTCATTAAAGAATTCATTGAGGTCTTTTGATAAGCAAGCTATTCTGTCCATTGTAAGTTCTCTCATTCATATATCCAAGAAAATTTATACCTTATTATTTTCCTTCACTCTATCAACTTTACTTACACTTTTCCTTAACTTGACGCGTATGGTT
>NZ_JBIXJM010000099.1:0-1853 GCF_044752445.1 Wolbachia endosymbiont of Drosophila barbarae
GCTATAAATACATTTTCGTTTTCCTGTGGCATAATTTTACATTTTAAAAAATATACTATAATATTAACAGATTTCTTTAAAAAGTCAACTAATTGTTGGATAAATAAACTTGAGCATTTGGCCAAAATGTTATATAGTAGTCACTTCAAGAAGTACAGTATGGACAATACCATTATAAGAAAATACGATATTAGAGGTATAATAGGCAAAGGCTTGCAGATTAATGATGGGTACGAGATAGGTAGAAAGTTTGGCCAAACCGTAGCTAGTGTTTGTGTCGGCTACGATAGCAGAATAGATTCACCAGGTATAGAAAGAGAATTAATTAGGGGCTTAACTTTATCCGGTGCAAATGTTATACGCGTTGGACTATGCTCTTCACCTATGCTTTACGCTGCAACACAAATCACACAGGCGGATCTTGGTATCATAATAACTGCCTCTCATAACCCCAGCGAATATAATGGCTTTAAATTTTTTAGTAATAAAAAAGTCTTCTCAGATCAAGAAATGAAGGAAATTATAAGCAGTCCAATTAAAAACAGCACAAGAATTGGAAGCTTAATTAACATAAATATATATAGTGAGTACATTAGCATATTGAAAAGTGCAGTGAAGAATAATACTACACAGAAATTAAAAATAGCCTGGGATTGTGGAAATAGTCCAGCAAGTGGAATTATAAGGTATATTGAAAAGATCTTGCCTGGTCATACGCACATCGTAACCAATAACTCTATAGATGGGGCATTTCCACTGCATGATCCAGATCCCATAGAGGAAAAAAATCTTGCTCAATTAATTGACATTGTGAAGGAATATGGATGTGATCTTGGCATTGCGCTAGATGGCGATAGCGATAGGGTGCGCTTAATTGATAATAAAGGCAACGTTGTTTCCAATGACCATTTATTTATAATTTTTGCACGTGAAGTGTTGGAGGAATATCCAGAAAGCAAAGTTATTGCTAACGTAAAAATGAGTATGAAAGTGCATGATTTTGTTAGCAAGTTAGGAGGGCAAGTTATCACCTGTGCTACTGGACATTCACTAGTTAAGAAGAAGATGGTAGAGGAAGAGGCAAAGTTTGCTGGTGAATTAAGCGGGCACTTCTTCTTTTCTGAGCTAAGTTTTGATGATGGGCTATATTCTGCTGTTAAAGCAGTTGACATTTTGCTTAAGAAAAACCAAAGCCTATCTCAGGTGATTGAGGATTTACCGAAGTTATATATCACTCATGAAGTGAAGATTGTAGTGAAAGATGAGAAAAAGTTTCAAATAATTGAGTCAATAAAGAAAACACTGGAGCAGCAAAATATTGTATTTTCAGATCTTGATGGTGTTAAGGTAACCGATAATAAAGGTTGGTGGCTTCTTAGGGTATCAAATACGCAAAACTGCATTACAGCAAGATGCGAAGGAGAGACTTTAGAGGGTTTTGAACTTACTAAAAAGGTTTTGTTCCATTACATTGATGAAGCAAGGTCTTTAAATTGTAGCTACTCACAGAAATAAATTTGATTTATAAAATTGACATGAAAGTATAAAGATAAATAGGCTAAATGTACTTATCATCTGGTCAGGCTGCAGCATTATTTCGTGTAATCGTTTGCGGGTCCACTTAATTCTGCAATTCTTTGATCTCACTCATGGAGAGGCCAGTAAACTTAACAATAGTGGTGACATCAACATTATTAGCTAGCATTGTTTTTGCAACTTCAATTTTTCCTTCCTTTTTAGCATCATCAAGTTTTTGTTCAAGAACAGCCCGTTCATCACGAATACGTTTTAAAGCACTTTTAGAGCACTTTCAGACCCCTTAAAGACAACTTTCCCAAACACGTTTTAGAAAA
>NZ_JBIXJM010000100.1:0-925 GCF_044752445.1 Wolbachia endosymbiont of Drosophila barbarae
AATCGCGGTTATTAAGTGTTTAGAATAAAAAAACGCCATACTTGAAAGTATAATGTAAGTAATTAGCCAATTATGGGGCTTTTTTTGCCTTTTTTTTCGTTTGGTAAATTTCTTAATGTTTATAGCTAAACGACAACCGTCATCCCGCTGCTTGTTAGCGGGATCTATGCTAAGAGATACCGCGGATGAATCGCGCGGTATGACGGTTCGTGGTGGCATCTCGTCATCCCGCTACGTGTTAGCGGCTAAGAGATACCGCGGCGGTATGACGTCTTAGCCATAGATTACCTGATCTCACCATCTTTCCGGTTGTTTTATACATAATTCTCGGATTTTGAAAGTTCACTTTGAATAAATTGCTCATATTCTTTATCCTCTAGTTCTTCAAAAATCTCAGGATAATGTTTACTGGAACGAGTAATTATTGAAATTAGCTCTTGCTTTGTTTTTCTTAGTAAAACCTTTCAAAGAGAGTCTGTTCATCTGGGCGCGCAGACGATCGATACTCCTTTCTATCAAGTGCAACCAAAGCAAAACCTGTTGCAGCCATATGCTTACATGGACCATAATACACAAATGCAGGACAGGAACATGTTCCACTCAAAAGAGGACCATCGTGCTTTAGTGTCACTCGATATACATTTGATCCAACTACCTTTGATTTAGCTTGAGATTCATTAACAGATATAATCTGTACCTTTCTTTTGTCAAAATAATCCCTTCCTCTGGAGCGGTAGGGTTCTTTGATAAGACCTGTGATATCTTTATAATACAGTCTCATTTTTACCTCCTTTAAAACCCTCAATTTTCTAATATATCCTTTCTTCCATAAAAATTTATTAACTCACCACGACTTTTATAGCATTTCTCATAATAGTCCGAACAGGTCATAGGAAGGCAGAATCAACAGCACGACGAAAAGATT
>NZ_JBIXJM010000101.1:0-13823 GCF_044752445.1 Wolbachia endosymbiont of Drosophila barbarae
GTGTAATAATGGTGATGATAAAAAAGGCTTAAGCATGCGTGCTATAGATATAGTAGCTCCTCTTGGAAAAGGGCAAAGAGCGTTAGTAGTTGCTCCACCTCGCACAGGAAAAACAGTATTGCTTCAGCAAATGGCTAACTCTATAGCTATAAATCACCCTGAAGTAGAATTAATAGTGTTACTTATAGATGAAAGACCTGAAGAAGTAACAGATATGATACGTTCTGTAAAAGGTGAGGTAGTAAGTTCTACATTCGATGAGCCTGCTTACCGTCACGTACAGCTTGCTGAAATAGTAATAGAAAAAGCTAAAAGAATGGTTGAGCATAAAAAAGATGTGGTAATTCTACTTGACAATATTACTAGACTTGCACGTGCTTATAATGCGGTTATTCCTTCGTCTGGGAAAGTTCTAACTGGTGGTGTAGATTCAAACGCACTGCAGAGACCAAAACGCTTTTTTGGAGCAGCTCGTAATATTGAGAATGGGGGTTCTTTAACTATAATCGCCACAGCTCTTATAGAGACTGGTTCAAAAATGGATGAAGTTATTTTTGAAGAGTTTAAAGGTACAGGAAATGCTGAGATCATACTTGATAGAAAACTTTCTGATAAACGTATATTTCCAGCTATTGATATTACAAAATCCGGAACAAGGAAGGAAGAGCTATTAGTTGATAAGGCTATACTAAATAAAATATGGGTGGTGCGTAGGATACTCAATCCTATGGGACCCGTTGAAGCAATGGAATTCTTACGTGACAAACTACTTTTAACAAAGAGCAATGCTGACTTTTTTAACTCCATGAATCACTAAAAGTAAGCCAGTTATGATGGATATGCTGAGCAAAAAGTAAAACGCTCTTATAGCTAAAATAATTTGGATTTACCAAAATATATTTATAGTTAAGTTGGCAATTTACCTTAAGTTAGCGCGTGACACTGGAATGACACCCTTGGTGGCAGACAGCTAAAGGAAAATATCAACTAGGTTTATAATCTATCACTACCGTGTTTGCAATTTTGTCGTGAAAAGCTTGTTTATGTTCATCACCTACTGCACATACTAAAACTAAGATTAGTATAGCTAAGAATAAAATGGGATTACAAAGTGATATGCAATAAATTATAAAAAGAGCTATAGTCCTTTTCATTGCTTGCATTGTAGTGATTGACTCAAATGTATCTTTGTCTTTTACACGCATGCTAAATAACAAGTGTCCTGGAGTGCCGCCAAATTTTACTAGCATGAATATATGAAATATACATGGTATCATTAAAAATAAAGAAAATACAATCGTGGTGATTACAATTATTGCACCCATGATCCCTTGTATTGCGTGTGTAAGTGAGAAACCCACCGCCATTAAACCAAATGGTATTGCGATAAATAAAATACAATCAACTATAAATGCTAGAGTACGTCTTGTCATCGTTGAGTAGTTTACTTTTTTATCCATGTACTACCTATAAAGAAAAATATCAACTAGATTTATAGTCTATCACTACTGTTTTTGCAATTTTATCGTAAAAAGTCTGTTTGCGTTGATCAAATACTGCAAACAAAAATAAAATTAGCACAATTAAAAGATATAGAAAAGTATAACCATGATAATGCAGATGAAGCAAAAAGCGAAAAATAATCCAGATGCTTCCCTTAGAAATACATCTTATTGTTGCTTGCATAAGGGTAACATTTGTAAATGTATTAGCATCTTTAATATGCATACCACACAATAGTTTTCCTGGGGTACCACCAAGTTTTGTTACCATTAATATTTTGGATATTGTTAGTACTAATGTTGCGACCACTGTAGAAACTATAAATGGTATTTCTGTTGCTAGTTGTGCAAGTTCCTGAAAAGAGTCTTTATCTTGATCTTGTAATGATACGATGAATACACCATAGATAAAACCGAAGATAAAATGAGGGGAAAATATGATGAGGTCAAGTATTTCTGCTACAATACGCCTTGTAAATCCTACATAGTTTACTTTAACATTTATTTCAGTATTCATAACCCCACCTATATTTCATAATATCATCATATGATATAAAAATACGTTATTAAATAACCGTAAATATACTAACTTGGGTAATATTAGCTACTTGTGCCACTCTATTATTTAAATTAATATTAAATCATTTATAACTAGGGAAGTTATGTCAACACTAATCACAGTTGCATATGGCGACGGTATCGGACCAGAAATCATGGAAGCGGTGCTGTCGATATTGCGCGAAGCAGAAGCGGAAATCTCAATAGATATTATTGAAATAGGGGAGCGTGTTTACAGTAAAGAATGGTCTCACGGAATTTCTCCAAGTGGTTGGGAATCAATTGAAAGGACAAAAATATTATTAAAATCTCCGACAACAACTCCTCAAGGTAAAGGGCACAAAAGCTTAAACGTTGCACTCAGAAAAAATCTAGGGTTGTATGCAAATATCAGACCATGCATTTCATATCATCCTGTTATAGAAAATAAATTCGATAAGTTTGATATCGTAGTGATACGTGAAAATGAAGAGGACGTTTACACCGGAATAGAGCATAGGCTCACTGGTGACTCTTACCAATGCACTAAAATTATTACTAGATCTGGCTCAGAGAAGATATGCAGGTACGCTTTTGAATATGCAAAAAAACACAACAGAAAAAAAGTAACTTGCCTGACTAAAGATAACATCATGAAAATGACTGACGGAACTTTCCATGCCGCGTTTGATCGCATTGCAAAGGAATACCCAGATATAAAGGCAGAACATTATATAGTTGATATTGGAATGGCGCGTGTTGCAACAGAACCGGAGAATTTTGATGTTATAGTAACCGAGAACTTATATGGCGACATATTATCAGATATAGTCGCACAAACCTCTGGATCTGTGGGGCTTGCCGGAAGTAGCAACATCGGGAATGAATACGCAATGTTTGAAGCAGTGCACGGTTCTGCCCCTGATATTGCAGGAAAAAACATAGCCAATCCTTCTGGTCTTTTAAATGCTGCAGTGCATATGCTAATTTACATAGGTCAAGTGGGTACTGCAAAACTAATCTACGATGCATGGCTCAAGACTTTGGAGGATGGAATACACACTGCCGATTTATATAAGGAGAAAAGAAGTAAACAGAAAGTTGGTACCAAAGAATTTGCAGAAGCTGTTATAGATAATTTAGGAAAGAAACCTGCTGAGCTTATAATTGGCAGTGGTTCGGATAGTAAAATAAATTTGGATAGTAAAATAAATAAAGTACAAGACAATTACGAACAAGATTACAAAGTTAAAAAGCTAGTGGGTAGTGATATAACTCTCGCTTGGGACAAATCCAGTAATGTTGATCAAATAGTAGGATTATTTGAATCAAGTAATCTGCAAATGATAGCAATATACTCAAGAGGACTTGCGATTTGGCCAGGAAACTCAAAACCTTCAAGTGACCAAATAACCTGTAGGTTTATCGCAAATAATGAAAAGCAAGCTATTACAAATAGTGATGTAAATAACTTGCTAATCAAACTCGAAGAACACAATTTTGACGTGGTGAGAATGGACAAATTGTATTTGTATGATGGGAAAGAGGGGTTCTTTGTTTAAATATTTAAAAGAGGTGTGGTAAATGAAATGGACTCAAAAAAAGTAGAACTAATATTTGAAAAGTTTCAACAATCAAATCCTGCGCCAAAAATAGAGCTAAATTATACCAATCATTTTACGTTACTGGTTGCGATAGTTTTATCAGCGCGGACAACTGATGTAAGCGTTAATAAAATTACAAGAGAACTATTTAATATCGCTGATACGCCAGAAAAAATGCTGAGCTTTGGGCAGAGTGAGCTGAAAAAATGCATAAGCAGTATTGGTTTATATAATTCCAAAGCAAAAAATATAATCGGGCTTAGTAAAATATTGGTAGAACGATACAACAGCAAAGTACCTACTAATTTTGATGATTTGGTGTCTTTGCCTGGAGTGGGGAGAAAGAGCGCTAATGTGTTCTTAAATTCGGGGCTTGGCATTCCAACATTGGCAGTTGATACTCACGTTTTTAGAGTGAGCAATAGAATTGGGCTTGTGAAAGAAAAAGATGTGTTTAAAACAGAGCAATCTCTTTTAAATGTGGTTCCCAAAAAATACCTGCTTTATGCTCATCATTGGCTAGTTTTGCATGGTAGATATGTTTGCAAAGCACAGAAACCTTCGTGTGAAACGTGCATAATTCATGATTTATGTGAATTTAAGTGCAAAAGGTATAAAGTCTAGTATTTCTTCTTTTGTCATCCAAGTAGCTATAGAAACGAAAAAACTTACTTGACACATTTTGCTGGAATGACACCAGTTGTTATTCAGACAACAGTTATGCAAGAGATCTGATTACATCTAAGCTAACAATGGACCACTAGATATATTACTAACTACGTTGACCTGATTCAATATTTTATTAGTGGGATTGAAATAATTTTCTATAAATTCCTTATATATAGCTGTTAACTTGTGTATATCGTTTACTGATACGCATTCGTTTATCTGATGTGCAGTTTTGTTGATTATACCAAATTCAATCACTGGACAAACATCTTTGATAAACGCAGCGTCAGATGTGCCACCACTTGTGCTCAGCGCAGCATCAATACTGGTAACTTTATTTATTGCATCAAGCATAATATCAGTATTCCTATCGGGAGTAGAGAGGAAAACGTCCCTGCTGCTATGCATAGAAAGCTTATAATCGTTAGTTACACTAGAGCATATTTCATCAATCAGCTTATATAGGCCACCCGGTGTTTGTTCATTGTTATATCGAATGTTAAAACATGTAGTTGCTGAACCAGGTATTAGATTGCTAGTATTATTTCCAACATCGATAGTAGTAACTTCGCAATGTGAAGGCTGAAAATATTTA
The DNA here is from genome assembly GCF_044752445.1 of Wolbachia endosymbiont of Drosophila barbarae. NCBI lineage: Bacteria > Pseudomonadati > Pseudomonadota > Alphaproteobacteria > Rickettsiales > Anaplasmataceae > Wolbachia > Wolbachia endosymbiont of Drosophila barbarae. Next base: position 4,908 of record NZ_JBIXJM010000101.1, read on the forward strand.
TTACCACGATCAAAAGTAGTATTTTTTACCTTACTCAATATCGATATTACCTTATATATTGGATTGTCTGCTAGGTCTGGGTAGGCAACGTGCCCTTGTTTTCCATGGCAAATTAATTCAAATGTTACAGAACCTCTTCTGCCTATTTTTATGGTATCACCTAATTTCTCACTACTGGTTGGTTCAGCAACCACACAGAAATCCACCTTTTTTTGCTTACTTTTCATCCATTCCAAAACTGCCTTTGTTCCATATTCTTCCGTGCTTTCTTCAGCACTGGTAATCAATGCACTTATCGAACCATTAAATTGAAACTTCTCTGCAATCAAATTTACCATAGCAGCAATAAACGCAGCTACTCCGCTTTTCATATCAGCCGCCCCTCTTCCATATAATATACCATCCCTCACTTCTGGATTAAATGGACCAAATGCCCAATCTTTTAACTGACCCGGTGGTACAACATCAACATGCCCAGCAAAGCACAAATTTGGTACTCCATTTATATATTTCGCATAAAGATTTTTAACTTTATCACCAAACTCTAAAATTTCACAATCAAAGCCGCTCTTCTTGAAGATTGTTGCTATATACTCTATTGCCCCGCTGTCTTCTGGTGTTATACTCTCAAAAGAGATCAATTTCCTAGTTAGCTCTACAGGGTCAATTTTCATGTCAATCTTAAAATACTTATACTGCTATATTGTAAACACTCTATGCACTATTTAAAACAAATATTACATCAAACCGAACAAACTTTTCTAAGGGAAGTAATAACAGATTACTACCTTGCTGATGATATCTATGAAATATGCACACGACACGGAAATGACGTCTTTCTAGTTGCAGATAAAAATACAGCAAAACTTTTAAACAAAAACGTACTTAATAAAATTCCTAACTTAATTATTCCAGCTCCACCTGTCATTCCAGCGCGTGACACTGGAATCCATAAGTTGTTTTCCTGGATCCCAGTGTCAGCTACTTGCATGACACCAAGCAGAGCTGCCTCTCTTGAAACCGTAAATCTAGTTAGAAACAAAGCAAAAGACAGTGACTTAATAGTTGCATTTGGTAGCGGCACTGTTAACGATATCTGCAAATATGCAAGCTACCTCGAGAAAAAAGATTATATATCGTTCCCAACAGCCGCTTCTATGAATGGATATACCTCTGCAAATGCTTCAATATTAGTAAATGGATATAAAAAATCGTTCAAAGTACATCTTCCAAGAGCAGTATATATAGATATAGACATACTTGCCAATGCACCACTGCGTCTCACATTAAGCGGATTTGCAGATTTCATTTGTCGTTCAACAGTTCAGGCTGACTGGCTACTATCTCATTTGTTGCTTGGCACAGAATACAATGAATTACCTTTTACACTTGTTCGCGATTTGGAGCAAATTTTGCTAAGAGAGTATACGGCGCTTACTAAAAGAAGTAGAAAAGTGGTCCTATTACTTATGGAAGTTCTACTAATTTCAGGACTTGGAATGGTAATATCAAAAGGCAGCTATTCTGCAAGCCAAGGAGAGCATATGATAGCTCACGCAATGGAAATGGTAACAAGAGATCATTCCTTACTACATGGCGAAAAAATTGCTGTTACGACGATTACCATGGCTAATTTGCAGGAAAAGATATTATCAATACAAAACCCGATTATCAAACCGACCACTTTAGATGTAAAACATATAACTCAGTGCTTTGATAATATCGAATTTGTAAGAACTTTTGAACAGAAGCAAATTATGCAGCAAAAAATCCAAGAGATTATTTGTAAAGAATGGCATAATATTTCCAGTTTAATTAAGCAAAATTTACTACCTGCAAAACACCTGCAAAAAATATTTGAAGATCTATCAATTCCACACTTACCAGAGCACCTCAGTTGGAATAAAGAACAATATTGTAAAGTGGTCGATCTTGCGTTTACAACAAGAGATAGATTCACCTTTCTTGACTTAGCTAACTGCATAGAAGAAAGTTAAGTTTTGTAGTGAAATTCTGTCATTTAAAGAGATCATAGGCCAAAAGCTAAACCCTTTTCACAATTTCTTATCCATTGTCTCTTCACCTGAGTGGATACACAACTCACTCCAAGTAGTTGACACTGGGTTTCACCAATAGCACTATCTTGCTAAACATAGTTTAGTGCAAGTGGCTGAGGAGGGACTCGAACCCCCGACCAAGAGATTATGATCCTCCTGCTCTACCAACTGAGCTACTCAGCCTAATTGAAAACCTTGCTATACATGTGACCTACATGTTTTGTATAGTATTTCAAATCAAACAAAGATTCAAGTTTTTCCGAGTTAATAACCTTAAGTAAGAGTTTATCTTGTTTCAATTCGGCCAGAAAATCACTGTTGTTTTGTTTCACTTTCATTGCATTGCTCTGAACAATTTTATACGCCTCTTCCCTCGCCAAACCACTATTTACTAACTCAAGCAATACACGCTGTGAGAAAACTAAACCTTTTGAAGAATTTAAGTTCTTTTCAATGTTTTCCTTATTGATCACCAATTTATCTATCAAATCTGTTAATCGCACTAAAGCAAAATCCATTGTTATACAAGCATCAGGAGCAATGCATCTTTCCACAGACGAGTGTGATATATCACGTTCGTGCCACAATGCAACATTTTCTAACGCAGGAAACACATAGCTGCGTATTAAACGTGAGAGCCCAGTTAAATTTTCACTTAAAATAGGATTACACTTATGCGGCATAGCAGAACTCCCCTTTTGCCCAGTGGAAAAATGCTCAGAAATTTCGCCGATTTCAGTTCTTTGCAAATGACGAATTTCAATTGCAATATTTTCCATTGAGCTTGCAATCACTCCCAAAACTGAAAAGAACATGGCATGTCTATCACGAGGAATGATTTGAGATGATATGGTTTCAGGTATGAGTCCCATTTCTTTCGCTACATACTCTTCAACAAACGGATCAACATTTGCAAAATTGCCTACCGCACCTGATATTTTACAAATTGAGATTTCTTTTTGCGCGCTAATTAATCTCTGATAATTGCGTTTAAATTCAGCATAAAATCTGGCAAATTTTATTCCAAGAGTTGTTGGTTCTGCATGCATTCCGTGACTGCGTCCAACACAAACAATATCTTTATAGTCCTCAGCTTTTTTTTTCAATGCTGCAAGTAAATTTTTTAGATTCTCGAGCAAAATATCACAGGACTCTTTCAGTTGCACCGCAAGGCATGTATCCAAAACATCAGAACTTGTCATTCCATAGTGGAGATAACGAACATCAACTCCCGCTTTTTCAGCAACATATGTCAGAAAAGCTATAACATCATGTTTTACAATGGATTCAATTTCGTTGATACATTCAACATCAAATTCAATAGCACCAGAGAGGTTCTCAGCAATATTATTTGGAATCACTCCTAATTTTGCTTGAGCTTCACACGCTAATTTTTCTATTTTAAGCCATATATTAAATTTATTATTTTCCTCCCAAATGGAAGACATTTCTTTTCTGCTATAGCGGGGAATCATTTTTGATTTATTCCAATAATGGTGTCATTCCAGTGCGTGACACTGGAATCCAGATATAAAAGTATTTGCAAATTATTCAATGGACAACGGATTCTAGAAGCATAAAATAATGTCCATGATGAAATAAACTGGATCCCAGTGTCACGCACTGGGATGACAGGAGGGGAGCACTGGGATGACACCAGCTTAGCCATGGCAGACATTTCTTTTCGGCTATAACAAGGGATCAGCTATCATCACCATCAGCAGCTTCTTTATTCGCATCTTGCTCTGCCTCTTGTTGCTCAGATTTCTGATTTTGCAATTTTACTTGCCTTAGCTCATTTGCATCTGTTTCGGATTTCACGACGTATATAGTAATTGGTACTACTACTTCACTATGTAATTCTACGTTTACTTGGTATTCACCCAAGTTTTTGATGCTTATTCCACCAAAAGATAAACTACGATGATCTATCACATGTCCTTCTTGTAGTAAAATTTTCGCAATTTCACGTGTTGTTACAGAACCAAAAATTTTACCATCCTCTGAAGCTTGCTTTATTAATACCACAAACTTATCATGTAGTGACAACGCAAGCTCTTTTGCTACATTTAATCTTTTTATATTCTCTTCTTCCAGTAATAAACGTTGCTCCTCTAGCTTTGTTAAATTTTCCTTGGTAGCTTTCACCGCTTTTCTTTGTGGAAAAAGAAAATTACGTGCATAACCTGGTTTAACTTTAACAACTTCACCAAGCTTACCTAAAGTCCTTATATTTTCCTTTAAAATTATCAACATAAATTACCTAAACTTTTTTAGTACAGTAAGAAATAAGAGCTAAAAAACGTGCCCTTATAATCGCTAAGCGTAACTTCCTTTGTTTTTTTGCACATACGCCTGTTAATCTTCTAGGTAATATCCTACCATAGTCAGAGGTAAACTTGGATAATAAATCTATATTCTTATAATCTATGTCTTCATCTTTAGACGCAGCAAGAGGGCAAACTTTAGAACGCCTAAAGCCAGTCCTATTATTTACAGATACGTAAGAATTATTAAAACTATTTCGTCTTTTCATCATTATGCGCTTTGCTCCTCAATTTGTTTATTCATCATATGAGATTTACCTTCAAAAATTTTATCAACCTGCACAGGAAAGTGGCGAATAACGTTCTCATTAAGTTTCATTCTACGCATAAATTCATCCAGAATGCTTGCAGTAGAACTTATGCACATTATACAATAATGACCGCTCTTCATTTTATTTTTGTGATATGCAAAATCCAAAAGACCCCAATGTTCATACTTGATTAATCCTGATGCTTCAATGTTTTTCAAAAGCATTTCCAACGCTTTGCTCGATTGAGTTGGACCGTTTATTCTAAAATCTTTCAAAATATCTTGAAAAATCTTTATTAGATGTTCTGAAATATTTCTCTTCAAAGCATTTACTGCGTTATGGATAAACGCACTTTTAGTACTGCCTCCTAGAAATTTTGTAAAATCTTGCATTATTCCTAAATCTTTTAGGTCATCTTTCAACTCTTTATCGATTTTTGACTTCACTTCTTTCAAATTTGAAAGATCTTCTTCCAATTCAACCCATAAAATTTTTGTAAGATCTTCCAAGAAATCAGAGTAAGCAACTAGACCTTCTTTAATGTTTTCAGCACGCACTTCTAACTCTTGTGTTGTAAGCTTGTCATTTCCTTTTTTCAGAATATCCCTGATTTGCTGGAACATAACATCTGCTTTAATATTTTTCAATGAAACAGCTAGCTCTTGGACCATCTCCTCTACTTCTTGCTGTAACAATCCTTGTTGTGCTATAAAAGTAAATTCATAAAGATTCACTATATCTTCCTTTAATACCGATTAAATATTTCATTATATAAAGCTTTTTTATATAAGCAAGTTATTTGTATTAATTTCTACGCCTTTAATCCAGCTTAAGTTAGATATTTCATAAATAACTTGAGGAGCAATTGAGTATGCACCTGGTAATAAGATGCTCACTTTATGTTTTTCGAGAAGAAGTTTTAGCATTATTTTGGTTCTGCCTTCATCTTTCAATATTGTGTTTAATTCCATAGCGGCTTTTTGCGAATCCGTGCACTCAGTGGTGAGAACTAATTCTTTTATTATAGAAGTGACTCTTTTTGTAAACTCAGATATATCCTTGCCTGCTAATCTTGTCGTATTTTCCGAAGCTTCAAGATCAATTATCACAAATGTTCCTGGTGAAAATAAATCTCTTTTTTCTTCTATTATTTCATTATTATAGAATGCTATTTCAGAAACGTTATGGGGATCAGAAAGTGTAAGGATAACAAACCTTCCACGCTCTGAAGTTCTCATACGTGCATTTAATATTACCCCAGCAGTTTTTGCTGTTCTATTTTCTCCGATAAACCCAATATTTAACTTTTCCAGAAGAGTTCTAAATTTTTCAAGTGGATGATTAGTTAAATAAAATCCTAGTGAAAATAACTCATGTTCTAATTTTTCCTCCTCATCAAAATCTTCCACATTCTCAAGTTTCGGTTTGAGGACATCAAGACTACCAAACAAAGCAGCTTGACTTGATTCTCTATCCTGTTTGTTTTTATTTGCAAAGTAAATCAGCATGTCCATTGACTCATATAGCTGCTTTCTGTTCTTATGCACGCTATCGAATGCTCCGGATTTAATCAGGCTTTCTAGCGCTCTCTTATTTATTATATGACCTGAATTTTGAATGAATTCCCATATGTCCTTACAAGCGCTTGAACGTACGTTCACTATTCCTTCCGCTATAGAAAAACCAACATTCCTCAAGGCAGCAATACCATAACGTATGCGTTCATCCTCTATTGAGAATTCAGCTTGAGACTTGTTTATATCAGGTGAAAGAACGGTAACGCCACTAAACTTTGCTGCATGATAAAATAAATTCAGTTTATCTCTATCATCAATATTCAGATTCATTAGTGCTGTAAAAAATTCTAATGGATAATTAGCTTTAAGGTAAGCCGTTTGATAAGATATAACCGCATATGCTGCAGCATGAGATTTATTGAACCCATAACCAGCAAATTTTGCAACAAGGTCAAAAATATAACTTGCCCTGTCATAATCAACGCCATTCTTCGTTGCCCCTTGGATGAAAAGTTCACGTTGTTTATCCATCTCTTCCTTGATTTTCTTACCCATGGCACGTCTTAGCAAATCTGCTTCTGCGAGACTATATCCAGAGAGAATACGCGCTATTTCCATCACCTGTTCTTGGTAGATTATTACCCCAAACGTTTCTTTTAATATTCCCTCAAGTAATGGATGAATATAATCTGGCTTTTCAAGTCCATGTTTTCTTGCAACATAAGTTGGAATGTTATCCATAGGTCCTGGACGATAAAGAGAGATTAAAGCGATGATGTCCTTGATGCAGTCTGGTTTTAACTTGATTAAAGCTTCTCTCATTCCCGAACTTTCAAGCTGGAACACTCCAATTGAATCACCGCTAGAGAGCATCTCATAGGTTTTTTGATCATTCAAAGAAACTGAAGAAATATCGATCTTTTTTCCATCACGATTAATTAAACGACATACATGATCTATTAGCGTTAGCGTACCAAGCCCAAGAAAATCAAATTTTATTAGCCCAGCTTTCTCCACATATTTCATGCTGTATTGAGTGATTGGCAAAGCTGAATTTGGATCATAATACACAGGAACAAAATTTTCCAACTTTTGATCACATATTACAATTCCAGCAGCATGGGTTGAAACGTGACGATATATCCCTTCAAGCTTAAGAGATATATCAAGAAGCTTTGCAATTACCTCATCACTATCTCGTTCTTTCTGCAGGTTTTGATCAAGCTCTATCGCTTGCGATAAAGTTACAGGATTTACTGGATTAAATGGAACCATTTTAGATATTTTATCCACTTGAGAGTAAGGCATTTGTAATACCCTCCCAACATCACGCAATACTGCCCTTGCCTGCAATTTTCCAAAAGTGATGATTTGAGCAACATAACCGTACTTTTTCTGAACATAATCAATAACCAGGTCTCTTTTTTCCTGGCAAAAATCAATATCAAAGTCAGGCATCGATATACGATCAGGATTCAAAAATCTTTCAAATATTAGGCCAAACTTTATTGGATCAAGGTCTGTAATCTGCAAGCCCCAAGCAACAATTGATCCAGCACCAGAGCCTCTTCCTGGACCAACTGGAATGCCATTTGCTTTGCTCCAACGAATGAAATCAGAAACTATCAAAAAGTAGCCAGCGTAGTTCATCGAAGTTATCACACTCAGTTCGTAATTCAGCCGATCGTAGTATTGTTTAAGGTCTATGTCTGTCTCATTCGCAATACGGAATTCTAATCCTGCAACTGCCTGCTCCCTCAGTTCTTCATTCTCAGTTTTATTTTCTCGACAAGGAAATTTAGGCAAAATAGGCTGCCTGCTTCTTGGCATGTAAGAGCACCGCTTAGCTATCACTAAAGTGTTATGAATTGCTTCGGGAATGTCGCTGAACAGCTCCTCCATTTCTGCCACAGACTTGAAGTAATGCTCGGTAGTTAACTTCTTTCTATTATTCTCCAGGGCATAACTCCCCTCCGATATACACGTTAATATATCATAAGCCTCATAGTCAGACCTATTTGGAAAAAATACATCGTTCGTTGCAACTAGTGGTATATTGCGCTGATAAGCAAAGTCTATCAAAGCTTCTTCAAGCTCTAGCTCTTTATTCAGCCCATGACGCTGCAATTCAACATATAAATGACCATTGAATGCTGAAAGCAGTTTTTCAACCGTTTCTTTATCTTGCCCCAACAATAGTTGAGCCAAACATCCACCGGTTAAAGCGATCAGACCCGTACTTAAATTCAATAGCTCATCAAAATCAACGTAAGGAATATCGCTGTTATTCTTGCGCTTTCTAAAAGACTCACTCACCAAAGTGACTAAATTAGTGTACCCTTGCTCATTTTTTGCAAGCAATAATATAGGTAAATTTTGTTCTGAATGTTTAACTATAATATTGCATCCTATTATTAGCTGTATTCCCCTACTTGCCGCATATTCTGCAAACTCAAGTGAACCAAATAAATTACCTGAATCAGTAATTGCAACCGCTGGCATTTTATTTCGCAAACAAAGGCCGATCAGCTCCTCAATTTTAACCGAGCTTTCAAGCAGCGAATAAACACTATGAACACGCAAGTGTATGAACATAAAAAACTTTAGATCAACAAAAAAGGATAACATTAATTTACTCATGAGAACATAATTTTCATGAGAACAAAAGCCTATAAAATTCTAAAATTAAAATACAAAAACTTACTTGACACCCTTCGCCAGCGCCCTTATCATGATAGTGAAGCTATTGTATTTGCTTTCGCCA
>NZ_JBIXJM010000102.1:0-609 GCF_044752445.1 Wolbachia endosymbiont of Drosophila barbarae
ATTCATCTCCAACTCATGACAATAATGAACAATCTCAAGTAAATCCTGAACAGTTAAAGAAGAGCTTAGAGAACATTGAACAAAGTGATCAAACTCCACCTGAAAATCTTCTTAAAGAAATCAGAGATAGATCACAGCAGGATAATAGAGGATTAAGGCAAGTTGATCCTACTGATAAACTGTCACAAGATAAAGAAGATGGATTGCAAAAAGACGATTTAGCAGATGTAAAAATAGTGGAAGGTCCAACTATTAGTGTCTCTGCTTCAACACCAAATAGTATAAGTGATTCAGGCTATATATCTCCAACTAATAGTGATAGTAAATCTCAAACAGATTTAAAACAGGTAGGAAGGAAATTAGAAGAACATATTAGACAAAGTAATCTAACTCTATTTGAAGAACTTAAAAATACATTAGGTCAAGAAAATCTCGGGTTAAAACCAGCTGATCAGAGTCAGATTAGCGAAGAAACTAAAAAACGCTTGAGAGGAGTTGGGTTGCTAAAAGACAGCTCAACAGACATAAAAGCAAACGATTCGGGCTATTCATCTCCAACTCATGACAATAATGAACAATCTCAAGTAAATCCTGAACAGTTAAAGAAGA
>NZ_JBIXJM010000103.1:0-553 GCF_044752445.1 Wolbachia endosymbiont of Drosophila barbarae
TTTCGTCGTGCTGTTGATTCTGCCTTCCTATGACCTGTTCGGACTATTATGAGAAATGCTATAACTTCTAATGTGCCTCTTCCTCTAATTCTTGCTTTAGCTACATTATCTGTTTTGGTGCTTGCACTTTTATATAAAATAATTCGTAATAATAAGAAAATAGAGATTGAGAGAAATAAATTCGCTCAAAAAGAGCAAGAGTTGGAAAATAAAATAACTCTAGGAAAGGAAGCTGAAGAAGCTGCAAACAAAGAAGTGAAGAATCAATTACATGAATTAACTCGAGAAAAGCAAAATTTAGACAAGAGAGCAAAAAAATTGAATCAGAAAGTAAATGAGTCAAAAGTTGAGAGAGAATCTCTTCTTGAAGAAAAAAAATCTTTAGAGAAAAAATTAGAAACAGCAAAGAATCGTACGTTTGAAATAGACAATGAATTGGACAAAACAAAAGAGGAAATAGATAAGCTTGTTGCACGAGAAGAAGAATTATAGCATTTCTCATAATAGTCCGAACAGGTCATAGGAAGGCAGAATCAACAGCACGACGAAAGGA
>NZ_JBIXJM010000104.1:0-545 GCF_044752445.1 Wolbachia endosymbiont of Drosophila barbarae
AAGACCAGGGTATCTACTTTAAGCTCTCTACATTCCTTAACTTGACGCGTATGGTTTATTTAACACTCCCCCACTGGACATTAGGTTTGGGACAAAAGGCTGAATAATGGGAGCTGTGTGAGTCGAGAGGGTGCGCCGTGGTACGCATTAAGAAATACTTAGCGGAGCTAAGCGGGGTTCAGAATAAATGGCCTCGAGGTGAACAACTAACTTTAACCCGAAAGGGAAGGAGGACAAGAGCATGTATGTAAAGCGAGAGTTATCTGAAGATGTGTAAGGTAACGGCTTGCAACACCTGATCAATATGGTTAAAGCTAAACTGCTTGAATTCTAATCTTCAGGGGTGGGATTTCACATCCATGGGTATCACATTTAAAACCCCATGTCTACAGTAAGCACAAATTAAACTTTCGTTTGTGTGACATTCTGGCTGTAGAACGATAAGTAGTGAACTTATTTAAGAGCGTCGAACAAGAAAAAATCTTGTTAAACCGGAAAGAAACTATTTCTTCACTTCCATAGCAATTTTTATATATAATTTATCA
>NZ_JBIXJM010000105.1:0-1873 GCF_044752445.1 Wolbachia endosymbiont of Drosophila barbarae
AGAAATCCCAAGGGAAGTTTCCCATAGGATTGAAAATAGAAGCACAAGCTTTCCACTTGAAATAGTTGAATTTCAGATAGGAGAGCATTTATCTGATAATGATATAGTGAGGTTGGATGATGTATATGGAAGATTTTGAAATTCTAATGTTAAAGATACTCTATAAGTCTGCTAAATTTAAGGAAGCAAAAATCTCTAGTTTTCAAATAAAGAAAAGTCTACAATTATACGAAGTTTCAAAAATATAATGTCTAACCTCAAAATATTTTGTAATGTCCATTGCCTTTGAAATTACTATGGCTGCTTGCTATTTGCGAGCGAAAAATGCCAGATTTTGCTCTATAATGACTTTGTTCTCTATTATCGGCATTGCCCTTGGAGTTGCAACACTAATAGTGGTGATGTCTGTGATGAACGGATTCAGAGCAAAGTTGCTTGACTCAATACTTGGCATTGATGGCCATATTAACGTTTATTTTGATAGGAACATAAATTCAGATTACTACGCAGTTTCAAAATCTATTGAGAGAATTCCTGGTATATTAAAAGCTACTCCTATGACCAATGATCAAGTCATTATTGCAGCAAATGGTAAAATTGCAGGTAGCGTAGTGCGAGGTGTGTCAACTAAAGACTTGCTTGATAGTACTGCCGTTACAAATAATGTAATTATAGGTGATGTAAAAAAATTTGATGAAGGGATAATAATAGGAGCACGATTGGCAGAAGCTTTGAACATTGACTATGGCGACGAAATTACGTTTATATCATCTGAAGAATTTGATGCATTACTTGGTGAAATGCCACGAATGAAAAAATATAAAGTTATAGCAATATTTGATATGGGTATGTTTGAGTATGATAATACCTTGATATATATGCCTCTAAAATCAGCACAAGCCTTTTTTAATTATGAAAATAGCATAAAAAATATAGAAGTACTTGTAGACGACGTTACTAGAGCTGATAAGCTGGCAGATGCTATAGAAAAAGAAATAGGAATGGAAGCTGAAAGTTGGCAATCACAGCAAAGCCATTATTTTAGTGCTTTAAAAACTGAAAGAAATGTGATGTTTTTAATTCTTACTTTGATTATAGTTGTAGCAGCGTTTAATATTATCTCAAATTTAATGATGATAGTGCAAGAAAAGAAATCCGCGATTGCAATTATGCGTACATTTGGTGCAACAAGTGGAAGCATTATGCGCATATTTTGTGCTTGTGGTCTATTAATCGGTTTTACGGGAACTTGTCTTGGCTGTATTATAGGTGTCGTTTTTTCTCTCAATATCGAAAGCATTAGAGTGTTTTTAGAAAACATTACTAATGTCAAGCTGTTTGATCCTATGATATACTTTTTTTCAAGTTTGCCAGTAATATTAGTTCCTCAAGATGTAGTGAACATTTCTGCACTTGCATTATTCTTATCATTTTTAGCGACAATTGCTCCTGCATTACAGGCAGCTGCACAAGATCCTGCGGAGATATTACGTTATGAATGATACTCAGCAAAAGTACATAGGTTGGTTCTTAATTGTATTGTTATTTACCGGTTACATCACAATAAATAACATAATCTTTTTAAAAATAAATCAGCAAGAGAGTGAAAACAATGTGAAAGCTTTAACGGAAAACATGGATGAATTTAGAATGTTGCTTGAAGTTAATCAATCTAGAATAGAAAAAAAGATATTTGACCTCAAGAGAAGTCAGCATACTCAATGTGAGCAAGGTGATAATAACTCAAGATGTAAGAACCTTGCAAAATTGCTATTACTTGTGGTTAAAATGAAGAATTCGTTATTGCGAGAAGCAAAATTTGATAACCATATAAATTCAATAAAGCCTTTGATATCAGAGCTTGACGATCCAG
>NZ_JBIXJM010000106.1:0-1560 GCF_044752445.1 Wolbachia endosymbiont of Drosophila barbarae
CATTCCTGCACAATTTATTCTCATGATAAAAACGTCTTAACTTTCTCTCTACTTTTTCTGGGTAAGGTCACCTCTTTAGGTGCTCCTTTTTTCTTTCTTATACACACAAAAATCATATAGAATTGTAAATACAGCTTTTTTATTCTGATGCTTTTCAATTCTATAGCTCTGGTTGTCTCTCTATTACTATTTTTCTACATTATCGTAAAAAAACTGAGCGAAAAGAAAGCAAACCTTGAGGGTAATTTATGTAAATTAGAGCAAGAACTTCAAGAAACAAAGCAAACTTTGCTTACGAAGAATGAAGAAATAGTTGATCTAAGGGTCAAAAAAGCAGAACTTGAAGTAACTCTGCAAAAAGAACGTGAGGAAAAGAAAAAGGAAATAGAATTACTAACAAAAGCAGAGGAGAGATTAACAAACACTTTTAAAGCGCTCTCTCTTGATGCTTTGCAAACAAATAACAATAATTTTCTGAACTTAGCAAAGGAAGTAATCGATAGTAAATTAAAAGAAACGGAAAGCGATTTCAAAAAAAGACAAGCAACGATCAACGAAGTTGTAACTCCAATAAAAGAAAAATTAGAAAAATTCGATAATGAAATACGTGAGCTAGAAAAGGAGAGGGTAGGGGCCTATGAAGGTTTAAAGGAGCAAATTGGAGCGCTGATGAACCAAACTTCCAACCTTGCTAATGCCCTGAGGAAACCTCACATTAGGGGCAAATGGGGTGAAATGCAACTCAAAAGAGTGGTAGAAATGGCAGGAATGATTGAGTATTGCGATTTTTTTACTCAGCCGTCAGTGATTGATAAAAACGAGGATAATTTATTGCGTCCTGATTTAATAATCAAAATGCCATCTGGAAAGCAAATAATAATAGATGCTAAAGTGCCGCTTGATTCTTACATGGATGCTATATCACAAAATGATTTGCAAATACAAAAGGAGAAATTAAAGAACCATTCCCTGGCAATAAAAAAACACATAAATGATTTGGGTAAAAAAGAGTATTGGAATCAATTTGAAAATACGCCAGAACTTGTGGTGCTTTTCTTAACAGGGGAGGGGGTTTTTAGCGCAGCACTGGAATATGAGCCTGCTTTGATAGAGATTGGAGTGGAAAAAAAAGTGATCATTGCAACACCGATCACTCTAATTGCGTTGCTGAGAGCAATAGCGTATGGATGGAAGCAAGAGATGATAGCTGAAAACGCAAAGAAAATCAGTGAACTAGGTCATACTTTATATGAGCGCATTTGCACAATGGGTGAAAACTTTGATAATTTGCGCAGGAGCTTAAAAAGTGCTGTTGATCATTATAATAAAACTGCTGGCTCTCTTGAAGCAAGGGTGTTTCCTGCTGCTCGAGAATTCAATAAGCTTGGTATACATGCAAAAAATAAAAGTTTAAGTGCTGCAAAGGAATTAGAGTCTTTACCACGCAGTTTACATACTGAGGAGCTGAAAGTAGATTAGGCATCTTAACAGGGAGTGTTAAATAAACCATACGCGTCAAGTTAAGGAATGTAGAGAGCTTAAAGTAGATACCCTGGTCTT
>NZ_JBIXJM010000107.1:0-2640 GCF_044752445.1 Wolbachia endosymbiont of Drosophila barbarae
ATTTTCTGATGATGGGGTAACATTTAAAAATGATGTGTGGCCTAAAATAGAAGAGCATTTGCATGGAATGTGGGATAGATTTTTCAAGGATATTGAATTCAATATTGGAAATAAATTGGATGAAGTAAGTGTGACACAGCAACGGCAGGAAACTATGATTGTGACTCAACGATAAGTTCTCAAAGTTCCTCCGGTATTTTCACATACTAAATTAACTATAGCACTTGATTCTTTTTGGATCTCTTTTTCAGTTAAAGTGTGGATTGGAGAGCAAAAAGTAACTGACAACGCTATAGACATCTTATTCGGTTCTATATTATTTCCATGGTATACATCGAATATCAAAACTTCTGTGATGAGCTCTGAGCTTTTTTTTATCACATTGATTATGTTACCTACTTCCACATCCTTATTTACTATAAATGCAAAATCACGTTTTACACTTTGGTATTTATAATCGATAAATTTCTTTCTACTTACAGGTAAATTTTCAATATTTTCTAGTATTACCTCAAAACCTACAACTTTTTGCTTGATATCAAAAAGATCTAATATATTAGGATGCAACTCTCCAAAATAACCTGCTACTTTATTCTTAAAAGAGAGAGTGCCTGACTTTCCTGGGTGGTAATGTTCTTTTTCTGCTTTCTCTATCGTTAAATTATCACAATTAACGTTAAAAAACTCCAAAGCTGCTATGCAATCAGCCTTTGCGTCAAAAACATCTACTTTCCTATCAGTATTATAATGGTTTCGCGGTAAATTATTTCCTGATCTAATTCCACTTAAAACATACTTAGACTGAGCTTCACCATCGTAAATCGGCCCGATTTCGAAGATTGCAAGATCAGATATTCCATGGGCAATATTATCAGCAGTAACTTGCAATAAATTTGGCATAATACTTGGTCTCATTATATTAAAGCTATTGTTAAACGGATTATCGATGATAAATAACTTATTCGAGTAACCAAATTTTTCAGCTGTTGATTCACTCATAAACGACCAGGTTAGCACTTCATGAAACCCTCTGTTTGTCATCAAAATACGCAAATTGTCGTATGTACTATCTACTTCTTCAACATTATTTGGTAGTGGTTCTTCTTTTATTTTGTCATAGCCGTATATCCTTGTTACTTCTTCGATTAGGTCAGCCGATATTGTCACGTCCGGTCTCCAGCTTGGTACTTGTACATTCCAATTGCCTTCGGTTTTTTTATCAATACTAAACCCTAGTTTCGTTAAGATATCAAGCACCTCATCAGGCGATACAGACACACTTCCAAACTTGTTCACATCCTGATAATCAAAGCTCACCTTGGTGTCAGCACTATCTAAACTGCCAGCAGACACTACGCTTGAGGTTTCTCCACCACATAAGTCCAGAATCATTTTAGCTGCAAGGTTGAGTCCATCAAAAGTAAATTCAGGATCAACTGAACGTGCAAATCTGTAACTAGCGTCTGTGGAGATGCCGAGCTGCCTTGAAGATTTAGTAATAGAGATGGGATCGAACCAAGCAGACTCTAAAAAGATATCAGTAGTTTCAAGAGTACATTCACTGCACTTACCACCTATAATTCCAGCAATTCCATGAATATTTTTATCACCTGCAATAACGCTTATGTCTTTGTTTAATAAGTATTCTTTACCGTTCAAACCAGCAAATTTTTCTCCGTCGTTTGCTTTGCGTACTGTGAGCTCTCCTTCTATTTTTTTTGCATCATACGCGTGCATTGGGCGGCTGAAAGATATCATAATATAGTTCGTGATATCAACTATTGCAGAAATGGAGCGCATTCCTATCGATTCCAGCCTATCTTTTAACCATTTTGGGCTTTCTTGATTTTTTACATTGGCGATGTATATTCCACTAATAAAACTTTCCCCGTCAGTAACTTCAACATCGATTGGTGAATTTATGGAGCTGGTAAGTTGTGGAATGCTTAAAGTCTTTAATGTCCCAATTCCAGTTGCAGCAAGGTCGCGAGCTATTCCATAAATGCCTAAGCAATCTCCACGGTTTGGAGTAACATTTATATCAATTACAGGGTCACAATTGAAAAATTTATCCCCTACTTTATAATCATCGGAAAGCTCGATTATTCCTTCACTTTCCTCTTGAACCAGCGCAAGTTCAGAAGCAGAGCAGAGCATCCCTTCACTTAGCATTCCTCGTATTTTTGTGGACTTAATTGTGAGATCACTTTCTGGCAACGTGCTACCAAGAGATGCAAGTACAGTTTTCATACCTTCTCTAACATTGTTTGCTCCACAGACTATTTGTAGAATTTTACTTCCATCATTTACTTTACATAATTTTAATTTATCAGCATTTGGATGAGGTACGACTTCTAATACCTCTGCAACAATAAACCCAGTCAATCTGGAATTATCGATCACATCTTCTACTTCTAACCCTATGTGAGTTAATTTATCGGTAATTTCTTCTAAACTAGCATTGGTTTCTAAGTGTTCTAATAACCAAGATAATGTGAATTTCATGGACCTAAAAAGAAGTGAAAAAGTTATTGTAATATAAAATGTAGTGCTTTTAAAGCTTGTTGTAGTGGAATACTTCTACATCATTGTTTATGATGTAGAAGCTTTTGTAACTTTATATCTTCTTGCGAAGAGAAA
>NZ_JBIXJM010000108.1:0-1626 GCF_044752445.1 Wolbachia endosymbiont of Drosophila barbarae
ACTCAACCTCCTTATCATCTTCTATCCTTATCTTATCACATCCGGACTTCTATGAAAAGAGCTATAAATCTCTATTTATTGGCTTATCCACCAATTCAAATAATCTTGAGCCATAATCTCTCCTCATTATTCTACTGTTTACTGGAGTGGTCAGTATATCAATTATCGATTGTTTCAGATGTTCTATTCCCTCTAATTCTTTCCCTGTTTTAGCATCCATTCCTCTCATTTTTCGACTACTTTAATTTTTTTTATTTTGAAAACACACTTTGATTTTTACTTACTACTTGAAAACTACAGGACGCCACATCACCTGTTCTCGCTACACCAATACCATTTACAAATACGCTATTTGATCCTTGCGTTAGTGTCTCTCCCATAGTTAAGGTATCACTTCTATGACAGACAGATCTACCATTAATACGCACATCTTTACTCCCGCTTACGCAAACATGAATAGGTACTCCAGTACAATTATCCCCTACACAAACGATTGCTTTACCTATATGCTAGTTTAGATCTATCCTCCTTCCCTTAAGTTTTATTCTTTCTTTTGTCATTTCTATACTCGATTTCCCAGCTTTTAGTGTTATTTTGTCTACTACTTCAATCTCTAAATGATGTTTTTCCTTATCATATAACAATCTTGTTCCATCTTGAAACTTCACACTATTTATTTCTTTTTTATTCTCTGGTACAGGGTATTTTTCCTGATATATTCCTCCTAATACCACTCCTAATGATAGTTCACCAAGAGGAGAAAATATCATAACCTGTTCATCAATATCTGGCGGAGACCAATCTCTATCTTTTCCTGCTTTACTTGTTATCCACGGTAAATAATCTGTTAAAAATTCTCCTATTTTCACTCTTACTTTTGCTTTTTCATAATCTATTTCTTTTACAATTCCTATACGAATAACGTTTGCTAGCTTCCTATTCAGCTCTGAAATCGCAAAACTATGATCCAACATTTATATTTCCTACGTTTATTGTATGTGGTTTAATTTTCCCTCTAACCAGACTGATTCTCCCACATGCAGATAGTGGACCCATTCAATCAACCACACCAAATATGCATCTAATTCGGGTCTAAATCCATCAGGCTCTGCAGAAAGAAATTCAGCCGGAGATACATTCTTTTCCCAGGTATTCTTGTTCACTACTCTTGCTACTTCTGCTGCTAATGACCTTACAACTAACGAGGAATCCTCGACTGTTCCATCAACTACAATTCTCGCTTCAAATCTTGCTTTTAGGGCTAATTCCTCTGTTCCAGGATCTTTTCCCGATTCTAAACTCACAAGCTCTACAAATAACGCTGGCGCTACTAATTCTTTTCTTATCGATGGATAAATTTCACAAGTTTGAATTGCTGGTATTTCTCTCTTCAGCGTGGTACAAATTTTATCATGTAAATCTTTCAAATTCATCCTTTATAGCTCAATTCACGTTCAAAAAACTTTGTAAAGACTTCTTCAACTTCATAATTAACAAGATTCCCTATTATCCTTGAAGCCTCTGGTTCCAGTGGTAGTTTTACTTCCTTTATTGGCAATGCTGCTCTTCCTTCACGTTTAAACATACCGCTATTTCCTTTTGGCATAACTGCTGCAAATCCTCCTA
>NZ_JBIXJM010000109.1:0-1774 GCF_044752445.1 Wolbachia endosymbiont of Drosophila barbarae
ACTCAACCTCCTTATCATCTTCTATCCTTATCTTATCACATCCGGACTTCTATGAAAAGAGCTATATATCAATGATTAGAGATTTCTACTACAACTATCAAGATATTATTCTGAAGCCATTGTATAGTTATGGAGGAAACGATGTGATAAGAATACAAGATGAGAATAGTATTCAAGTAGTAGTGGATCTCATGATAGCAAAATACGAATGCCCTGTGATTGCACAATCATTTTGTAAAAACATAGATAAAGATAAAAGAATATTGCTACTTTATGGCCAACCAATTGGTGTAATGAAACGAATTCCAAAAATCAGTGGAGAGATCAGAACAAACATGCGACTTGGAGCAAGTTTTGAGCCCGCTCAAATGAACGATAGAAACAATGAAATATGTAACAAAATTGGTCCTGAATTAAAGAAAAGAGGGCTAATATTTGTTGGTATTGATATTATAGATGACTTCCTGCTCGAAATTAACACAACTTCACCCACGGGAGTAGTTTATATCAATAAATTGTATAATATATCGCTAGAAAAGGATCTTTTGGACGTGTTTGAAGAAAAAGCAAGCAGCCATCAACTAAACCTGTGAACAATCACCTTAACAAACTCAGTAGTCCCATTCTTTATCCCTGTTTTTTCTGTACTATTGGTCATATCACGCAATTTTTGAGAATTATTTAATAGATCAAATAGTACCTCTGTTAGATTTTTTTTTGCTTCACTATTCTGCTTAACTATTATAGCTGCTCTCGAGTCTTCAATATATTTTGCGTTATAAAATTGGTGATTATCTTTTGAGTAAGGGTAAGGAATATATATAGCAGAACGCCTAGCAAGAGTGATCTCTGCTATTGAAGTTGCTCCTGCTCTGCTAATTACCAAGTGAGCATTGGCCAGTCTATTCTCCATATCATCAAAAAATTCACTCAATTCACAATCGATCTTTTCACTTTTGTATAGACTTTTGACCTTGTTTACATTTTTCTTCGTACATTGCTGCGTCACTCTAATTTTCTTTTTCATTTTAATAGGTAAATCACAAATTACGCTGCTTACTACATCATCAAAAAAATTTGCACCTTGGCTGCCTGCTATGACCAATATATTTAGGATTTTCTCAGTGCTAGAATGGCTCTGTGCTTTTATATCAACAAAATTTCCTGTAAAAATACATTTATTGCCCTCTGCATATTTAGTCTCCGGAAAGCTGGTTGCAATTAATTTTGCACTCTTGAAAAAGAATCTATTTACTCTCCCTAAAACTGTGTTTTGTTCATGTAAAATTATAGGTATAGAAAGAACTCTTGCTGCAAGAAGAGTTGGAAAAGAAGCATAGCTACCAAAACCAATGACCGATTTTGGTTTTAATTTTCTTACTTGATACAGTGCTAACATAGAGCTGTATATCAAGAAAAGGAAAAACTTAAATTTGTTGCTGCTTGGTTTACATAATGGCAAGGTGTAGTTTCCCACGTCAGTATTTTTATTTGTTTTTTTATCAGTAAATACTATGCAACTATATCCTTGTGCCTTTAGTGCTCTTGCTAAAGTTATAGCTGGAAAAATGTGTCCGCCTGTGCCACCTGTTGCTAAAATAATATCCATCTGTAAATAATAAATCCTAGATTGTTAACTGTTATTTAACAATTTGCACGTAGAATTTTATTAAGCGTTATGATAGTTGAGTTAAAAATGCCTAAAAGTATAGCATTTCTCATAATAGTCCGAACAGGTCATAGGAAGGCAGAATCAACAGCACGACGAAAGGAT
>NZ_JBIXJM010000110.1:0-6458 GCF_044752445.1 Wolbachia endosymbiont of Drosophila barbarae
ACTCAACCTCCTTATCATCTTCTATCCTTATCTTATCACATCCGGACTTCTATGAAAAGAGCTATATATCTGCATGGATAAATGAAGCAAGTGGATCAAATACTATCAATTTCAGATCTTTAATTTCCTCGAGCTGTTTTATTATAGATTCGAATTCAGGAGAAACTTCAACAACTTTACCACGAACGTTTCTTAGTATTGTAAGTGATCCTCTGACGTTTGGCAGTGGTACAATAAATAGTTTGTCTTTATATTTTAATCTTTCACATTTAGGGTCAAGTCCCTCTAAGCGGCGATGTACTTCACCTGCATCATCTTCTGCTAAAAAGACTACCACTGATCCATGTTCAGTCACAAGCGAACCAAAACCACATATTTGATCTGTATCATTTACAACTTTGAGAGCCAAATCAAGTAGCAGCATTCCTTTTCCTGTGTCTCCCATAGCAGCAACTATTGAAGTAACGCCCAAAGGAAATATTCCTTCAACAAGAAATTTTTGCTCTGGTACTGGACCTACAAAACGCTCTGCACTCCAATCTAAAATATTAAGTGGCTGTTTTATGGGTCTTTCTAAGCTTTTCATATTTGAAGTATCAGTAGTTAGAATATCAGTAGCAGGTAAATTTATACATGGAGTTGAAGCTAAAAACTCTTTGACATCTATACCTTCCTCTACACAATCAGCAGCATCCCAGCCTTTTTGTTTATTTTGTGGAATATTAAGAACAACAAGTGATTCAACTCCGATTTCTAAAAGCTTTTCTTCAGCATTTTTTGCGTATTTATTACCTGCTTCATCATTGTCTGGCCATATAATAATATGTTTACCTTTTAGCGGAGTCCAATCAGTTTTCTCAATAGGTGCATTTGCTCCAGACATCGCTGTTGTTGCTGTAATACCTTGTTTTATCAGCGCTTCTGCACATTTTTCTCCCTCAACAAGAATAACTTTATCGGACTTCAAAATACCTGGGATATTATAGAGTGGTCTTATCTCTGGCGTACCAAAGTCGGATTTTTTAATATCAAAAGGAAGATATCGCTTTCCATTACCTTCATCATAACGATAGACTCTAACAAGAGCTTGGCCTTTTTCATCGTAATAATCCCAATATGCAGTTGGATTACTTGAATTTTTGAAATGACCAAGCCACTCAGCTATAGAAGCCATTACTTCAGGAAACTCTATTCTTGTACTTTTTCTATTTACTCCCGCCCAAAGGTCGATAATATCACCACCTTCTCCTGTTGCAAAATCATGCCATAGGCCAGCTTCACTGCCACTTAATTCTACTACCAGACTCTTGCCTTTATCACCTTGTATATTGCCTACATAAAACTTATCACCACGAAAAGTTCCGTTAGGTAGCAAGTACAAAAGACAAGATCTTAGGTTTAATAGAAGTCGTTCTTTAAGTTCTTGAACATTATTCATGAAATCACCTGTAAGTTGAAAATCTTGTTCTATATATTCACCGGATTTACAAAAACTGTTCAGTTCATAGGTGCATTGTCTGATCAAAGTTTTGAGTGTCTGAGGTTTGAAAAAAGATTCTAGACTTTCAGAGGGTAAAAAACTCACGATTGTCTGAGGTATTTTTTTCATGTCCTACAATATTTACTAAGAAAGTTTCATCCTTAAGTCTTGCATTTAAGGATACATCTTATGAAATCTCGAAACTCTTATTCAGGTATTGATCCTAAAGTTGTTAATTTAATAAAATTTTGCGCAAAACATTATAAGTCGCTTACTGATCAAGATATTGAAGACATAGAACAGGACCTCTTCTGTGAGTTTCTTTCATGCATAGATCAGTATGATAAAACTAAGGGCAGTCTTTCAACTTTTGCTAAGCAAGTTGTTAAAAATCGTATTAATAATCTAGTCCGTAAACACTCACGTACTAATCCTAAACTTGAAAATAATGTGCAACAGGAAAGTTACTGTTTTGAAGATGAAGCGATACTACGTATTGATGTTGAGCAAATTATTTCAAAATTACCAAAGAAGTGGCAAGTTTTATGTGAACAATTAAAACACCACAGCATTGCTGAAGTTGCAGACACGAACAATATGTCACGGACTACTTTGTACAACATTCTCAAGAAAATGCGATCTAAATTTGCACCTGTTTACGGAAAAAAGCATAAGAAAAATTGAACAGTTTTTTGAAATTTGGTGAATTTATATATAGTGGCAAATTAAGGTAAAAGCATGAAAATAATAAACAGCAAAGAAAGAGCAAAACTGATCACAGGTGTGAAGGTAGTAATCTTTGGACCTTATGGAATCGGCAAAACCAGTCTGCTCAAAACCCTCGATGAATCAACAACACTTTGCCTTGATTTTGAAGCAGGACTTCTAGCTGTACAAGACTGGAAAGGAGATTCAACTGAGATTCGCACTTGGAATGAGGCCAGAGACATTGCTTGCCTAATTGGTGGTCCTAATCCTGCATTAAAACCTGATCAAGCATATAGTCAAAGACACTATGAGCATGTATCTGGCAAGTACAAAGATCTTCTTTCTGAAGTTTCTAAATATCGATGTATTTTCATTGATAGTATAACTGTTGCATCACGTTTATGTCTTTTATGGGCAAGAATGCAACCTGAGTGTTTTTCTGATAGATCGGGAAAAGAAGACAAAAGAGCTGCCTATGGATTACTTGCTCAAGAAATGATGGCCTGGCTCAATCAGTTTCAACATATTCGAGATAAAGACATCATCACAGTTGGCACACTAGGTCAATATCTCGATGACTGTAATCGTTCAATTTGGCTACCTCAATGTGAAGGGGCTAAAACTGCCAGTGAAATTCCAGGGATCGTTGATGAAGTAATCAGTATGGTTGGAATCAAGAAAGATGATGGTACAGAGAGACGTTCATTTGTCTGTCAGACTATTAATACTTGGGGATACCCTGCTAAAGATCGCAGTGGCTGCCTCAATATGATTGAAGAACCGCATCTGGGTAATTTACTTGCGAAAATTAAAGCTAAGGCTTTTGCTACTGCTGCTTAAATTTCTACTCAAAGTTAACTTTTAGAGGTTATGTATGTTACAAGACTTTTTCACCATTACTCAAAAAATTCCCTTTTTCAGTGTAAAAGAATACTTGGATGATCAATCGCCAATACCAGAAGACATTGTTTCCCCAAGAATTTTAACCAAGAGAGGCTTATTGGTATTTGGTGGCCCACCTAAAATCGGTAAAAGCGACCTTTTGATCTCTTGGCTTGTCCACATGGCTGCTGGTAGATCATTTCTTGGTATGATGCCAAGTAGACCTTTGAAGATCTTCTACATGCAAACTGAAATTGAGTATGACTATATGAAGGAACGTTTGCAACAGCTTCAACTTGATAAGGAACTTTTGGATATAGCTGCCAATAACTTAATTATCACGCCAAGAGTGCAATTATCGCTTAGTAGTGAAGAAATAGATGAAATCAAAAATACTGTTAAAGAGCGTTTTAAACCTGATATTATTGCGATTGATCCTCTTCGTAATATCTTTAACTCAAGTGAATATGGCAACGAAAATGACAACAGCGCTATGCTATTCTTCTTGCAAAAAACACTTGAAAAACTGAGAAATGTTATTAATCCAGATGCCAGCGTAGTACTTACCCATCATACAAAAAAATTATCCAAAAAAATGTTAGAAGAAGATCCATTTCAAGGTTTAAGCGGTGCTGGGTCCTTAAGGGGCCTCTACACTACAGGAATGGTGATGTTCAGTCAAGATGAAGGAAGCACTGTCCGTCAAATAGTATTTGAGTTGCGTAATGGTGAACGTGTGCCAAGTAAGCTTGTCGATAAACTAAATGGCCATTGGCAACTTGTGGATAAATGGAATAGTTAATTTTTATAGGAGATAATATATGTTACAAGATTTAACTGATTTTAACACTGCAAAGTCGCAAAGTAATTTAATACCTAAAGGTACAACGGTAAAAGTCAAAATGGCTATTAAGCCTGGAGGTTATGAAAATTGGTTCACTAAAAGCTATACTACTGGCAGCATCTATTTAAACGCTGAATTTACGGTCACTGAAGGTCCATATACAAAACGTAAGATTTATCAAGTAATTGGTATTAAAAGTGGCAAAGCAAGCGTTGAAGGAGAAGATACTCGGAGAGAAATGGGTCGTTCTATGCTTAGAAGTATTTTGGAGTCAGCACGGAACATTCATCCACATGACACTTCAGGAAAAGCAGTTGTTGCTAGAAAAATCAACTCCATTGCAGATTTAAATGGACTAGAGTTTATGGCAAAAGTGGGAATTGAGGCCGATAATAGGTACGGAGACAGGAACAGAATTGATACGATCATTACTCCGAATGAAACTCAGAAGGATCCATTCTAAGCGAATAAAAGAATCATTTTTTTATCATAAATTATTGAAGGGCACCTTTTATGAATAGATCTCTAGAAGAAATAAAAGCGTTAGTAATTGGTAGAATTGAAACTCCATTTACTACCTGGCGGTGAGTTTTACAAAAGTAAGTTTTATATTGGAGATTTACGTGGAGATAAAATAATAGTTGAGACAACAGGAGAAAGAGCCGGAGATTGTAGCTAAAATTAAAGGAGACGTAGTTGAATTTTTTACTTTCGTTGCAGGTGACAAAAAAAGCGCTGAAGAATTGTATCGGTATATTGTAAAGAAGTATCCTTCTGCGTTTTCTGTCCAACATTGACTAAGGAGCTTAGCTGGCACTTAAGTTAATGGTAGATAGATTAAGCCGATAGCCTGACCAGTTACATGCTTGTATAACATCATCGCGTTTTATATTTAGTCCCAAGGTGCTAGCTAGCTTTTCTGCTATTGTTTTTTGCATTCTATTAAGAGGTCTGCGTACTTGCTGTTCTGGGTCTTCAATACCTAAACTATCTGCTATTTGAATGATACTAAGAAATTTATATTCTTTAACTGCTTCCAAGTCACGCAAAAATTGTTTAAGTAATACTCTAAAGATGCGGATGCTTGAAGTTGCTTGTTTGCCTATAATTTCAACGTCATTAACATAAATAATATTACCTTCAACGTTTAATCGCAGTATCTTTTTTTCTGGAAGAGTTGTTTCTTGCAGTGGAACATAAGGGAATGCTTGAAAGGAAACGTTAGGTAATAGCTCTGGTACTCCTTTTTCAACTGCTTCGCTTAGTATTTAATTTAGAGTTTGATATTCACAAATTAAATCAGCCATGGAAACAGTGTATAGGCTTAACAATATTTTTAAGTCTTCCTTTCCAAAAGTTATAAGAACAGCAACATTAGCTCTTAACCTATCTACAGTTAAATATGACTTATCAGTACATAAAGTTGGTATAATAACGCTTACTATTTTACTTTTAAAGCTTATATGATATATCCCATTTGCCGCCTTTTCCCATATGAGTCCTATTAATAGTTTTTCAAACCAACTTATAATTTTTTCTGTATTAAGTTTAATTGAAAGCACAAGATAACGCTGTTTTTTATAAGTATCAGGAAAAATATCACGACCACAATCCTCGCAAGCTAGATCATCACAATCTTCATCAAAATCATGAGAAATGATAACCTCATTTTTGCAATAAGGATTTTGTATATTTGGAAAATCAAGATCTAAATCATTAGCACAAATAACAAAATAATACTTCTCAAGTTTAACAAAATCAAGCTGACTGAGATGCTCTGCAGCCTTTATATAGTTTTCGTTAGGATTTACCCAGGACCTATTTACTAACATAGTATCAATATCTTGAGAGTGTTTTCGACAAAACGGTAATTCCATAGCTATCTCTAATTAAAGACTTAAAATCATCTCGTTCTTTTCTATTGAGAACATATTCTGAGTAATCAATTTCTATATAATTTGCGTATTGCGTGTCTGTCTGAAAGGATAAAGTAACTTTTTTACTTTTGAACAATACTTTGATATGCTGAACAAGCGAAACATCATGCAGTACACTACCAACCGAAGGCTCTATTTTCTGCAACCACTCTTCAATATTATCTGTGTTTAACGTAAGATTAGTTTTAGATTTAGATGGACCAAATTTCAATTCAAATAGGTGAATATCAGGTACATGTTGTTTTACACAGTCATTCAAAAAAGTCCTCACTTGTGCTGTTGTATTTTGGTGGCGCATGTTAGTAAATGAACATTCTCGCTGAAAATAACAGCTTACTATTCTATTTGCTATTTTTAATCCTTGATCAAAACTTTGAATAGGTAAGTTTACTTGGTTAGCATTTAAAGCAAAGTCAATAATAATTCTACTAGGTTTATAACCGTGTATTACCTTATTTGAACTGATTAATAAATCTTCATCTTTACTAGCACGTCGTATAAATAAGTAAATACTATTTTGGTAGTAAAAGAGTTCTTGAAATTGACTTTCAAAACTATCATTTTCAAATAGATCATGCTGTTTTAATATTTGCTGTATTGTACTTTC
>NZ_JBIXJM010000111.1:0-4936 GCF_044752445.1 Wolbachia endosymbiont of Drosophila barbarae
AACACCATACAAAGCAATCTATAAATCATGTTAATACCCTTTAGAATTGTAATAAGAATCTATTGTATTCAAAACTTCCCTTCTTAGTAGATATATTGCAACAGCATTTGGAATCATAAGGCACATAAACAAACTGTCACCTAGATAAGATATAAATTCTATATTCTTTGACATACAGCTGATATACACTGAAACCACTATAAGAATTTGGAACGGTATCAGTATTTTTTTACTACCAAATAAATACAGCAAAGCAACTTCACAGTAGTAACAATAAGCTATTATTGTGGAAAATGCAAAGGAAAACATCATTAGCGAAAAAACTAACTTGCTGAACAAGGGCAAAGCTGTTGAAAATATCGAACTAATTAGTGTAATATCACCCACGTTATCAGTGCTATGCATACCAGTGATAATTATCACAATACCAGTCAAAAATGAGATTAATATTGTGTCTATAAGTGGTGCAATCATTGCAACGCACCCAACTTTAATTGGATCTTCTTCTTTTACAGCTGAATGTGCTATAGCTGCTGTTCCGGTACCTGCTTCGTTAGCAAACACTGATCTTCTCACTCCGGCTATTAATCCGCTCAATACTCCGCTTCCTATAGCTGATTTATTGAAGATATCTTGGAATATTATGGATAGAGCATTCAGCAAATTACTTCCGTTTACATAAATTAAATATATACACATACCCACATATAGCACTATCATAATTGGTGTTAAGCTCGTTGAAACGAAAGCAATGCGCTTTATTCCTCCCAATATTACAATAAAGACAAGCAGGGATATAATAATGGATGCGTTGTATTCTAGGAGGTTATTTGATAGTGCTGCTATTTGATTTGCTTGAAATGGTATACCGCCCAAAATCATTGCAATAAGTAGCATAATCGCATAAGTGAAGGCAAGAAATCTACCAGTTTTTGCAAATCCAATTTTTGCAAGCCCGTACTTCATGTAATAAAAAGCCCCGCCAGTTGTATTTTCAGAGCGATAAGTAAATGCAAGCACCACCTCGGCAAACTTTATCGACATACCAAGTATTCCGGTAATTACCATCCAAAAAACTGCACTTGGGCCCCCTATTGTGATAGCTATTGCAACTCCTGATATTGTTCCAAGACCAACTGTTCCTGAAATTACTGTTGCAAACGCTTGAATATGAGTGATTATGCCATTGTTGCTGTTATTACACTTTAGATTGAATAGCGTCTGTATTCCATATTTAAGTAACCTAAAGTTAATGAATTTGAACTGGGCAGTACAAAAGATTCCAGTTGCAATTACCCAAATAATTATAAATGGAATGTTGAATATCTTTATATACAGAAATGAATTTAATAGTTCACTTATCTTCAAAATCATGCAGTTTTCTATTTTTTGTTAGCTAACGAGTTTTATATGTAAAATATATGTAAAACCCGATGCTTATTGGAATAGTAAGTGTATACACTATACCTAAAATTGGTAGAGTCATCCAGGGCTTACTGATGAAAAATACAATAAGTACTCCAAAAAATGACACAAATATATAGGATAGGCTTTTGGGAATATAAATATATTTTGCAGAGAAAGTTGGAATGTGACTTATCGAAAAAAATGAAATGGCCAGAAAGTAACAAGCTACGTTTCTTGTGTTAAAAAATCGCTCTATGAGAAGTAAGTATTCACTCTCATGAGATTGAAAGGTAATAATTATTGGTAACAAAGAAAGTAAAGCACACACTGGAGCTGGAACACCAGAAAAGAAAAATTTTTCCCAGTATGGTTGTTCTGAGTGTAGCGAAACATTAAATCTTGCAAGTCTTATTGATATGCAGATTACGTATATCATTACTAAAATCCAACCTATGACTTTGATTTCGTTTAGCTTCCAAAAATACAAAAGAAATGCAGGCGCTGCACCAAAATTTAGAAAATCTGCAAAAGAATCAAGTTGGGCTCCAAAATCGCTAGTTGATTTTAGAATTCTAGCTATTCTGCCATCCATTCCATCTATTATTGCTGCAATGATGATAAAAATTACTGAGAATTCCCATTGTTCATTAAATGTAAATTTAAGTGAAGTGAGACCAGAACATAAACCCAATAAAGTTATAAAGTTTGGGAATAATTTAGTAATAGGTAAGAATCTACTGTTACTTCCATCGTTATTCATATAACGTCAAAAGTAAGCTTCTCTTGAACGTTTTCCTTATTTAAGTTTGCTATAATTGTTTCACCACCAATAACAGTTTGCCCTTCTGAAACTCTGACTTCTGTATCAGCAGGAACATAGATATTCACTCTACTGCCAAACCTTATAATTCCAAACCTTTCACCTGCTTTTACGTTCTGGGATATTCCTAAATTACAAACGATACGACGTGCAATTAATCCAGCTATTTGCTCCACAATAATTTCTTTCCCCTTTTTGTATTCAATTACAATAACCTGCTTTTCATTTTCATTACTAGACCTATTGCTCATTGCGGATACAAACTTGCCTTTTTTATAACTCATTTCCTTTATCGTACCAGATATTGGTATACGGTTCACATGGACGTTCAAAACACTTAAAAATATGCTAACAAGCGTAAACTTCTTCTCCTCTCCGTTTTCTGCTGATAAAGGATAATTAACTTCTTCAATTTTTGAAATCACACCATCAGCAGGACTTAATATAAGATTCTTATTGTTTGGCACAGCTCTTGCTGGATCACGAAAGAAATAAGTACACAATAATGTCGGAAACAAGCACGTAACGCCAAACCCCCAAGATATAGAGAATGCTATACACGTTACTATAAAGGAAACTACTATAAATGAATAACCTTCCCTGTTTATATTAGGTAAACCAAAACACATAATCTTATTAACAATAACCTATTGTTAACAATTTATCATTTATAATTTCTCATGAAAAGCTTTTTTTAACTGCTTCAGCAAAGTCTTTTTGATACAAGGTAACATTACAGATTGTTATATTAGCACATAGAATTACCGTCATACTGTAACAACCCGTCCAACACAAAATCTAATGCCTAAGTTTAGATCAGAAAACTGATTCTTCTAAAAGTTGCTCACTATCCTCGTCTATTATGATAGAATTATCATGATTTCTGAGTAAATCTCTGATTTTCGTTTCTATTTCATTTGCGACTTCTTTGTTTGTTTTTAGGTAAGTTTTTACATTCTCTCTTCCTTGCCCAAGACGTGTGTTGTTATATGAATAGTAAGCGCCTGCTTTTTCAAGCACACCAAGCTTTGCTCCCATACCTATTATTTCTCCGAGTTTTGATATACCTTCATTGTACATTATATCAAATTTCGCTTCTCTAAATGGAGGAGCAACTTTATTTTTTACAACTTTAACTCTTGTTTCATTACCTGTAATATTTTCTTTGTCTTTTATTACACCAACTTTTCTTATATCAAGCCTTACAGAAGTATAGAATTTTAATGCATTTCCACCCGTGGTAGTTTCAGGATTTCCATACACTACTCCTATTTTCATACGAATTTGATTAATAAATATCAATATACAGTTCGCTTTTGAAACGGCAGAGGTTAGTTTCCGTAGCCCATGACTTAGAAGCCTTGCTTGCAGCCCCATATGTTGATCACCCATATCACCTTCAATTTCAGCTCTTGGAGTTAATGCTGCGACAGAGTCAATAACTATCACATCAACCGCACCAGAACACACTAAATACTCAACAATATGCAACGCCTGCTCTCCAGTGTCTGGTTGTGAAATCACTAAATCATCAGTGCTTACCCCAAGTTTACGAGCATATAAGACATCCAATGCATGTTCTGCATCGATAAATGCGCATGATCCTCCTTTTTTTTGTGCTTCAGCAATCACGTGCAAGGCAAGAGTGGTTTTACCAGAACTCTCGGGGCCAAATATTTCAATTATACGCCCTTTTGGCAGACCTCCAACACCTAGAGCCGAATCAAGCGCAATTGATCCTGTGGATATTGTGTCTATTTTTTCTACAGGGTTTTGCTTCAACTTCATTATTGCACCTTTACCGAATGCTTTTTCAATCTGGCTTATTGCGTTATCTAGTGCTTTTTGTTTATCACTATTTCTTTCTTCTGGGTTACTTGCCATAGATCATTTATTAATTTATATAATTCTCTATGATAATCAAACGCGAATAACCTGCCAAGGTTTTTCTAGTATTTATGTATTATTTCAATGAAAAATATTAACGTTTTCATAAAGCAGATATTTGTTTGCCTTCGTTAGTAACACACTATACTTTAGTGTACGAACGTTGCAATTTGCAGCATAGCAGGTGGTGTCATCCAAGTAGCCAACACTGAAATGACTAAATTCGAAATGGCTACATGAATTTATTGTAAATTACTACCGTATAAGGTGCGATGCAACAAAGCCATTCCAGTGTCAGCTACTTGAATGACACCTCTTAGATGGGTCAGCTACTCAGATCTGCCATGAAAACTGCAACCCTAAATGTTGGAGCACTGTCGTACACTAAGCGCTGTAATGACAATTTTAGTCGCTTCATACACTTATCATGCTAGTCATAACAGAAATAATTTTTACCAAAGATATTTATGAAATAATTGACATAGTTTGGAAATATGTATATTATAGAACATTAATAGTTAGTTAATTTGTAGGTGTAATGTGGCTAGAAATGTTTTGAATGAAAATGAGTACCACGCTTTAAAGCAGTTGTTTTTAACATTTAATATTCAAAAGGAGGATGTGGTAAATTCTGACATTAAGAATATTAAGAAAAAGCTTAGTCAACAATACCGTAAATTATCGTTAAAATATCACTCAGATAAAAACCCAAACAATAAAGAAGCGGAGGAGAAATTTAAGGTTATTGCATTAAATAAGCCATTTTTTGAAGAATTTATAATAGAGCCATTGGAGAAAGGTCTCAATAAAAGAAATAATTTA
>NZ_JBIXJM010000112.1:0-2415 GCF_044752445.1 Wolbachia endosymbiont of Drosophila barbarae
TAGAAAAGATGAAAATTGCAAAGAATTTAGTTAAGGAAGGAATTTCTATCAATATTATTTTAAAAACAGTAGGCATCTCTTTAGACGAAATTCAACAAATTTAAGTAAAAAAATCAGTATCTATTAATATCTTTACTTTTTAATGAAAAAATAAGTAAAAAAGATTGAAAAATTGATTTGACTTCACTTGGAAGCTATGGCTCTATGCCAATGCTGATAAAAAAACAGCAGTAAATATTTAAAAAAAGTTTGTTGTTAGTGAAGGGTAAATTATATGAATAAAAGTAAAGAAGAAATAGAATTCAGAATATTAGAAAGCAAAGGCAAAGCACTACTTGATCGTGAAATAATGGAAACGTTTCTAAGTGCAGTACATGAAAGGCCGCAAGCTCAAGAAATTGCTAAAAATCTGGTGAATACTTATACGGGAGTAGGAAGGATTTTAGGCCGAGAAATGGATGACCTGAAAGTCATAGAAGGAGTAACTGATTCTTCAATAGCAATGATTATGTGCGTTAAGGAAACACTAGAAAGGGTACTGAGAGAAAAGCTCAAGGGAGAACCAATCATGGACTTACAAGGGCTAGTAGAATACTTGAACGTAAGTATAGGTCATGCAGAGAGGGAATGTGTAAAAATACTGTACTTGAATAAAAGGCGCCAACTAATCGGAGAAGAATCCTATATTGGTGAAATGGAAAAAGCACCAGTATACATAAAGGAAATTACAAGAAAAGCATTAATAAAGAATGCAACATTAGTAATAATGTCACACAACCATCCTGGGGGACGCTTAGAACCATCAGAAGAAGATCAAGCAGTAACAAAGAGCTTAGCAGCAGCATGTAGTACTGTAAGTGTTAGATTATTTGATCATATTATTATCACAAGTGGAGGCTATTTCAGCTTTCGAGAAAACGGATTGTTATAGTAGAAAGTATTTGCAAATCTACTCATATTAATTTATAATGAGTAATAGAATATATAAATTAAGGTTTGTATACTTAAAAAGTATTTTTAATAGTGGGGATAATATGGGTAATAAGATAATTGTACCTTTTGATGACAAAAAAGGAGGTGTTTACGAGTTAAACGTTGATCTTGATAAATTATCAAAAGGTGAGATGTTAAATGCTATTGTAGGAATTGGTCGTACTAGCCAGCAGCCTACTTTTGTAAGCAAAATTAATAAGGCTAAAAAGTCTCAAGAAATAGCACCTTTCCCTGGTAGAGAAGTTCGCGAAAACAAAATCAACTATGGGAAAGGACTTGACTACATATATGGCACAAAACCTTTAAATGATCAAGCAGAAGATTTAAATCCATTTACTTCAGCTTTGCAAAAAATAAAGCCAAGTGCAAGCGAAAGCGAAAAGTTGAGCTGGTTTAAGAGTGCTGTGGTAGAGGCAAAAAACGTAAATGAATTGCACAAAACTATAGACCAAGTACTAGCCTCAGGAGCAAGAATAAATGCATGTGATGACGGGGAATGGAGTTTTGCAGAGTATGTAGTATTAGGTACACATTTTCATAAATTTGATAAGGTTGATCGTAAAAAGGTAATACGTAAATTAATGTTAAGCGGTGCAGAGTTTCATGATACTCTACTACAGAATAAACTGATAGGTGAAATCTATAATGAGTTACAACCAGAAGTTCAGCCACAGATAGATAAGCAACTAGAAGAACTAGAAAAAGCTGGCGAAAGTGCTGTTCAGGAAGGAGAATTAATAGATATTGAGATAGATAATAAAATGCTTTTTATGGAATTCTCTGAAAATAGTAAGATAGAAGTAGCCAAAATACTGAGAGAGTTAGGAAGTAATATTTTAAAAATTGGTAATGATGCAGTTGAGGTTAAAAGTGAGAAAGGAGGTGTAAGAAACTATACCGATATGTCAAATGGCAGCTCTGTCATGTTAGAGTTTCCTACGAGCATTGGTAAGCTAAATATTGTATTGTACCAAGAGGCAGATCAGGTGCAAGTGAGAGTAGAAAATAAGGAAATGTGGGCTGAGTTAGAAAAAAGAGGCGAAGAAATAGGAAAAA
This sequence comes from Wolbachia endosymbiont of Drosophila barbarae, assembly GCF_044752445.1. NCBI lineage: Bacteria > Pseudomonadati > Pseudomonadota > Alphaproteobacteria > Rickettsiales > Anaplasmataceae > Wolbachia > Wolbachia endosymbiont of Drosophila barbarae. Next base: position 2,050 of record NZ_JBIXJM010000112.1, read on the forward strand.
ACTGCCTTTTTGGGGGAGTGAAGCTTAAGGAAGTGGTAGAAAGAGGTAATTTCACTAGATGTGGCATATGGAATGAAAAGTATGCTATAAAAGAGATTAGCAATGATGAAGTATTGTCTTCATGGGTAAATAGGGTATGTGGAGGTAGTAAAGAAACCTTTAGGGAACTTTAATTCATTTATTTTAAGGTTCCAGAGTTTACTGGAGCCTTTGAGCTATAGTAGAAAATATTATATATATGGTTTTTTGCGTGGAAAAAAGTCTAGACTATGAAGTAGGGCAAAAATTGAAAAGTTGGAGGTTAGAGCGATGGTATACTCAAAAGGATTTAGCGGAGAAAATTGGTGTAAAGTACTGGGTAATACT
>NZ_JBIXJM010000113.1:0-4006 GCF_044752445.1 Wolbachia endosymbiont of Drosophila barbarae
GTTATTAAACGTTTAGAATAAAAAAACGCCATACTTGAAAGTATAATGTAAGTAATTAGCCAACCACGGGACTTCTTTTGCCTTTTTTTTCGTTTGGCAAATTTTTTAACATTTATAGCTAAACGACAACCTTCATCCCGCTACTTGTTAGCGGGATCTAGAGATACCGTGGCGGTATGACGGTTCGCGGCGGCATGATGTAGAATTTTATACTCACCAACTCAGTATTCCAATCTGGATTGTATCTTATCGGTAAAAAAGAAGAGCTACTTGAGGAAGTTTTTATAGGACTAAAACTAAAGAAAACTTGCATATAAGTTTATCAAGATGTAAAATTAGAGTTGTTTTAAAAGAATAGGTCAATTATGAATCTTGTAACAAAATCTGCTATCGATTTTACTGCTCCAGCTGTTCTCTCCGGCGGAGAAATTGTTGATGATTTCTGTCTGAGTAAGCGCATAAAAAATAAGTATGCTGTCCTTTTTTTCTATCCACTTGATTTTACTTTTGTTTGCCCAACTGAATTGATATCGCTCAATAATAGAATAAATGAGTTTGCAAAGCGTGGTGTTGAAGTGATAGGAATAAGTGTAGATTCAAAATTTTCACATTATAAATGGCGAAACACTCCAGTTAATGATGGTGGTATTGGAGAGATTAGCTACACTTTAGTGTCTGATATCAAAAAGTCTATATCAAGAGACTATGGGGTCTTATATGATGACTCAATTGCGCTGAGAGCAACTTTCGTTATTGATGATAAATTTATTGTACGTCATCAATCGATAAATGATTTGCCTTTAGGGCGTAATATCGATGAATTCGTTAGAATCGTTGATGCAATTAAACATAATGAGGAGCATGGTGAAGTATGTCCAGCAGGGTGGAAGAAAGGTAAGCCAGCAATGCAGGCAAGCGATGAAGGAGTAGCTGATTATCTAAACTCATACAGTGAAGAATTATAAATTTAGTACAAAAGTTCTTATTATTGGATCTGGGGCAGCGGGTTATGCTGCCGCTATATATTCAGCACGTGCAAACTTAGAGCCAATTGTAGTAACGGGAATGCAGCCTGGTGGTCAGCTTACAATTACTACAGATGTTGAAAACTATCCTGGTTTTGTTTCAATACAGGGTCCAGAACTAATGGAGCAAATGAGGTTGCATGCAGAAAAGGTTGGAGCAAAAATAATAGATGATGAGATAAAAAGCGTTGAACAACTTGAGGATTTTAATGAGTATAGATTTAGATCTTCTGGTAATACTAATGACTACTATTCAGATGCAATTATAATTGCATCCGGTGCGCAAGCGAAGTGGCTTGGTTTAGAAAGTGAAAAGAAATTTCAGGGTTATGGGGTTTCAGCTTGTGCGACTTGCGATGGTGCATTTTTTAGGAATAAAGTTGTAGCTGTGATTGGTGGTGGAAACACTGCTGTTGAAGAAGCAATATTTTTAACTCGATTTGCCAAAGAAGTGATATTAATACACAGGCGTGATAAATTAAGAGCGGAAAAAGTAATGCAAGATAGACTCTTTAAAAATGATAAAATAAAAGTAATGTGGAACCATACCGTAGAGCAGATTCTTGGAGAAGAAAATCCGAAGAAAGTTACTGGTATTATAGTTAAATCAACGGAAGCTCAAGAATTGAAAGTCGATGGAGTGTTCATTGCAATTGGGCATGCACCAAATACGGGTATTTTTAAAGGCTTTGTTGAAATGGATGAGCAGGGTTACATCATTACAAAACCTGGAACAACTTTAACTAGTAGGGCAGGAGTGTTTGCTGCAGGTGATGTTCAAGATAAGGTATATCGTCAAGCAGTAGTTGCAGCAGGAACAGGATGCATGGCTGCGCTTGATGCAGAAAAGTTTTTGGAGTCGTAGTTAATTCTAGGATTTTATAGCTAAAGTGACTTAAGTTTACCGATAATTTTAAAAACAAAAATTCGTCATTCCGCTACTTGTTAGCGGAATCTATGCTGAGATACCGTGGCGGTATGACACCTTTCTTGGGTTAGCTATAGATAAATTGCTTGCAATTTTCCTTTTTTTTTACATAATTATGTTAGTAAATTATTAGATGGGTTTAATATGCTTTATGGAGAGAATAGGACAAATACTAATGGTTACAGATATCAGAGAACTCTAGATGCACCGACACAAAAGTTATTTAAAGCTATTGATGATGAAAATCTAGAAGATTTTAGACAGGCTATAGAAGAAGGTGCGGATGTTTATGCACGTGATGAGAAGAACATGAGACCTTTGGAGTCTATAAAGGATAAGTTAGTGAATGTTTTATCTAATAAGAGTGCCTGTGCTGTTAGCAGTGATAAGCAAAAAATTACGTTAAAGGAAATGACTAAATTGCTCACTACAAAACAGTTATTTAAAGCTATTGGTGATAAAAACCTAGAAAATTTTAAACAAGCTATAAAAGAAGGTGCGGATGTTTATGCACGTGATGAGAAGGGCATGACACCTTTAATGATTATTGCTAGGGCCCGTGTCTATGATAGGCAGCAACCTGTGCTAAAGGAAATGGTTACATTGCTGTTATTTAAGGCTATTGATGATGGAAACCTAGAAGATTTTAAAGAAGCTCTGGCAGAGGGTGCGGTTAATGCGTTTGATAAAGAAGGCATGACACCTTTGATGTCCATAGTTACTAATTTGTCTGCAAGCTCTGAAACAGAAAAAGAATATCAGAATATGATTAGGTTGCTCCTACTGCACCGGAGCATAGATGTTAATATTTCTGAACAAAATAATAACAATACAGTTTTGCATCTAGCAATGTGCTTTCAACAAAAGAAAACTTTACAACTCTTACTAAGTCATCCAAACATAAACACTTATCTAACCAATAAAAACCATCAAAATCCTGAGGAATGTGCTAGACAAAATCGTGCTGGGCATTTGATAATAGAAATACAAAAAGCACAGAAAGGAAAAGAATTATTAGCTGCTCTTTCTAGCGGAAATATTTGCCAAGCGAAAACACTATTGAATCAAGAGCTTCATCCTAATTGCTGGAGAAGAACCCAAGATGGAAGAATAAAAACACCACTTAGCTTAATTATTCGATTATGTTTACGAACGATAACAGAAGATGAAAAAGAAGTATTGACAAAACTTTTAAAACATAAAGACCTAGATTTTAGTTACGAGCAGTATGCACAATTAAAGCAAACAATTGAACAAGCTATTACAGAGCGATTAACCGGTACTATTAATAAAAAAGATTTAGATGATGTAAAAAAATTAGTAGAAGATAATGACTTCATGAATTATGCAATTATTATTGCTGCATGGAGAAATGTTAATAATCCAATCGAGTCTATTGTAAATTATCTAAATGAAAAATTTCCTGCAAATACATTACAACCTTTGGCAAGTACGAATGATATACCGGTAGGTTCTGAGCAAGTTATACAAGAACTTAAAGGTGAACTTGAAAGAACGAAAGCTCAACTCATAGAAAAAGAACGAGAGCTGGATAGGGTCGTATGCGAAAGAACGAGAGGCATTGACAAAATTTCACAGTTAGAAGAAGATTTAAGGCAGGAAAAATCGGCTCAAAAAACAAAAATCAATGATCTAAATAGTGAAGTAACTCGACTTAATAGAATTGTGTGTGGAAGAGCAAGCGACACTGTCGAAATTTCACGATTAAAAAGAGATTTGAAACAAGTAAGGGAAGAAAGAGATAGGCTTTTATCAGAAAATAGACTGCTCCGTAGTAATAAAAACGAAAAATCCTCGCAAGCAATTTCTTCTGGTAGAAAACTAAGCAACTACGCTTCTGCATGTTTTATATTGCTTGGAGTATATACTGTTGTTGCATGTTTAGTAATAGAAGATTATCCAGGGATAATAAGTGCTTTCTTTACAGCAGTTGCACTGGCTTTTTTTTTATTAGGATGTTGTAATTTATAGCTCTTTTCATAGAAGTCCGGATGTGATAAGATAAGGATAGAAGATGATAAGGAGGTTGAGT
>NZ_JBIXJM010000114.1:0-1002 GCF_044752445.1 Wolbachia endosymbiont of Drosophila barbarae
CCTGATTCCTGATTCCTGATTCCTGATTCCTGATTCCTGATTCCTGATTCCTGATTCCTGATTCCTGATTTCTAATTACTGATTTAGGAACCTAGGAATTAGGAATGTAATACAATCATTGATGGTGCTATTTCTTAAGTGCTAAGTTTTAGTTGGGTTGATGTAAAGGGCAATAGAGAAAACTTGGTAAACTCTAAAATATTTTTACCCATAAAAAAAGACTTATCCTAACATTAAATTTTGCCTATAGCTGAGATCTTCAGCTCCAGGGGTGAATTTTCCTATACCACAAGCAAATGGTCCAGTTGGAATGTCAAGCCACTTATCCTCTCTTGAACCTGTAGACATCACTTTAACTAACTGCTTTACCTGCAAAAGTTCCTGCACCATACGCTCTAGTCTATCCCTTCCCATGCTGTGAAAAACTTCAGGTAGTCTATGCCGTTGCTTATATACTCCTGTGCTTCCTGTGTGAGTAAATGGATGCCCTGAAGCAGCAGATCGTGTAACTGCATCGATAAGACATATTTTAAGGTCTTTTTCACTAGCATTTTTAACTGTTAGTTGTATTGTTATATCTTCTAGTAGCCCTGTTTCCTGATTTCTTAGGTAAGTTCTTACAGTGCGATCAGCTAACCCATTGGCCTTCACAACTGCCCCATGAAATAAAGCATTCTGTCTTGGTGTTTCTCCTACTGCCTTAAAGATCTCTAGCCTAGATGTATTTTCTATTGGCCAAAAAGCGTATGAGCATCTAACACCATTAACAAGAGCAGAGGTACCTCTTATTGCATCTCTTGCTTGTTCAACAGTTAGTATAGGTTTTTCTCCTTTTGGTTTTCTCATGTGGTGAGCAGTAATAATTGAAGCTCCAGTACTATTTGCTAGATCAGACAATAGACACATCAGATAATCCCCTACAGCTGGATCAGCATTTATAGCATTTCTCATAATAGTCCGAACAGGTCATAGGAAGGCAGAATCAACAGCACGACGAAAGGA
>NZ_JBIXJM010000115.1:0-7180 GCF_044752445.1 Wolbachia endosymbiont of Drosophila barbarae
GAATCCTTTCGTCGTGCTGTTGATTCTGCCTTCCTATGACCTGTTCGGACTATTATGAGAAATGCTATATGTATCATCTACTTTCATGGCACCATTTGTTGTAAACTCACATTTCTCTATGATTATCTTTATTTGCCGCTTTCCCGAACGGATGCTCTACAGTTATTTCCTCATTAATAGAGCGAGGTGCACCGGAACCAGGTACAACGATATTCTCGTGCGATTGCATATCCTTCTTTTCCTCACATGGTGTTTGCTTAATGAAATGTGCTGCTAAAACTTCATGTAAAGCTTTACCTTTTATAAGCACAGCCTCGTTTTGCTTAGCTAACTCTAAAATTTTCTTTGGTTCAACATCTTTACCGTCAATAGTTGATTTTTTAATACTAACTTGACCTAAATTTATATTTAGAACAACAGTACAGTTAAGGTCTTTTCCAGATTCATCTTTTGCACCCCAACTAATTTCGATGTCACATATTGCAAATTTTGTAAAGGAGTAGTTCCTCTGTTGTTTCTCATTCTTCTCAATTGTTACTATTCTTTCACCATTGCTGTATATTTTTGCTCTTTTTACCTCGCTTTTCTCTTCTTCCATTCTTTTAGTTTTTTCAGTGAAAAGACGACTGGTTTCTAAACTTTGTTCAGGTTTAGTAATGTTGATATTAAGATGGTCATAATGATTAAGAAGACGGTTTGCATATGGACATGGCATATAACACCCATCAAAGAAAGCAATTGCACTACCAGTTTTTAGAAATTCTTGTCCATCGCTCATTCCTTCACCAATTCGAATAAGATATCTACCCAACCTCTTTTTAAAATTTTCTTTTAACTCCTCCTGATCTTTAGAAGTAAGCTTCTTATCCAATATACCCATTATTTCTTTTCGCTTACTCAATACCACATAATTGAAAAGGAAAATATCATCCTCTCGATAATAATTTGCTATCTTGTCAAATGGATCTGCCGGCCAACCGTTATTATAATTTACGAAATCAGAAGAATCTTCACACTTATTATCCTTAAAATCAAAATTCAATCTTTCAAAATCTGATAATACTTTTTCTGCCCTATCTTCAAAAGACCGAAGTCCATCTTGAAGTTCTTTTCCATAACTCATTCCTTTGTCAATTTGAAGAACATATTGACCATATTTCTTTCTAAACTCATCCTGTTCTTCGAGGAGAGGAAGATTCCTATCTAATATATCGATTATTTCTTTCCGCTTATTCAATATTACATAGTTAAAAAGGGCACTCTCCCCTTCTTTTCATAATCGTCTGCTATTTTGTCAAAACACTTATTATCCTTAAACTCCAATTCCTCAAAATCTGAGAGCACACTTTGTACCTGAGTCTCATCGAATTGAAGATTTGCTTGAGGAGATAGAAGAGTCAACTTTTCTTCACTTTCCTTGGTACTCGAATTTTTGTACAAACCATTAAATAGATTTATAATACTAGAAAACATTTCACACCTCTATTGTTATAAGTAAACTTGATTATATCTTAATGCTAAATGTTATAAAGCTAAAATTAGAAACTAAAAAAGCTAACATAAGTTCTGCATTGTTTGCAGCTTTATCAGCCTATTAGGCAGAATTATTAAAGAATTAGTTGAATAGGTATTATGATTCAATTTAACTCCATCCACAAGTTCTCCGCTTGTTACTCCAGTTGCAATGAACACTGATTCACCTCTTGCCATATCTTTTACGGCGTAGACTTTTTCTGGGTCATCAATATTTAAATTTTTTGCTCTTTCTCTTAACTGATCCGTATCAAGTACTAATCTTCCCTCCATCTGTCCGTCGATAGAGCTTAGCGCTGCAGCCGCAAGCACTCCCTCTGGTGCTCCTCCTATACCGATATACATATCATGATTGCCATTTACTAGTGAAACTATGGCCGCAACATCACCATCATCTATTAGTTTAATTTTTGCTCCTAATTTCCTGATTTTCTCTATTAATTCACTATGCCTTTCACGTTTAAGTACAGTTACCACGAGATCATTCACTTTGCACTTTTTTGCCTTGGCTAAATTGTCTAGATTCTTTTCAATGCTATTTTTTAGTGAGACTACACCCTCTGGAAGATTTTTTCCTACCGCTATTTTTTCCATATAAACATCAGGTGCATGTAAAAAATTACCTTTTTTCGTTGCAGCAAGAACAGACATTGCCCCTGGTTTGTAATGAGCACAAATCGTAGTGCCCTCAAGTGGGTCAACGGCAATGTCGATTTCAGGACCATTTCCAGTGCCAACCTTCTCGCCAATATATAGCATCGGCGCTTCATCTCTCTCACCTTCACCAATTACGATAGTACCATTTATTTCCATTAAATTTAATACTGTACGCATTGCATCAACTGCAACCTGATCAGCCTTTTTTTCATCGCCGAAGCCTGCTAGTTTATATGCAGCAAGTGCTGCAGCTTCGGTCACTTTAACTAATTTATAGGCTAAATCTTCCATCATTTGCTTTAAGAACTATATTCAATATGTATCATGATATATCATGCTGCTTGAAACTGCAATATGCCTTGACTGGTTTTGGGAAAGTTGCTATAATAAATTAGATAGTAATAGTGGTAAAATTTGACATGATTTATGAAAAGATAAAGGAAATTGTAACTAACAATCCTAATATAACTGCTGAGAAGTTTAGTAAGAAGCTCAAAAAAAATAGGATAAACATAAAAAAAACAAATAAATATCATCATACTTTACTTGGGCATATTGTTAATTCAAAGGGACCTAATATTACAGACAACACCAATGATCGTGCTATATTTCTACACATTATTAAATTACTCACAGAGTTGAAAACTGAAGGCAATACTGGTCAATTCAAACATGTAAAAGCTGGATTGAGCGAAGCTATAACGACTAAGCAAGCTGATGTTGTAAGAATACTCCTGGATAGTGGTAAGTTTAATGAAGAAGAAAAATTTAACGCTTTGCTCTGTGCTGTTACTCAAAAGTATGTCCAGGGAGTTAAATTATTGTTAGGTCATGTAAATGATGAAAACATGCAAAAGGCTTTAAAGGTGGCCATGGATAAAGAACAAACTACACAAGTTGAAGAAATTACTCAGATACTATTAAATTTTATTACACCAGAAACATCCAATGTAGAAGAAAATATAGTACCAGCACCTCCTATAGTAACAGAAGCAAATGCTACCCAACCTGTGTCAAGTAGTGTTAATGATCAGCCAGGTCATAGTAACGAAAATGAAACGCCTGTATTAACAATAGAAACAAATACCGGCAAAACTACTATATCAGATTGTGATAATAATAAAAATGTCTTCACAAATTCTCAATTTTCTATGCCAAATGAACAAGAAACTAAATATAAAGAGAGCAAAAAGGATTTTTACACCTCATTGACAAAAGATGTTGTTGGAGTTGTTATTACAGGATTATTCATTACTGCTGCTGTGATGGTTCCATTTGTAGCTGGTGCAGTAGTTTGCAGTGTCATAGCTGCTTTGATTGCAATATATACCGGGTTGCATGTAAAAAATTCTACATTACCAAGTTATAGGGAGATGAGAGAGAATGAAGTTGAACGTGTAACAGGATGTCATCCCAGTGCCCAGACACTGGGATCCAGAAGGTCATAATAAAAACTAGATTCCAGCGTCACGCGCTGGAATGACACCCTCTGGTGGGCTCAAACCATATGAGTAGCCAACACTGCCACTATACTTACCTAGCAAATTTAGATCTAACACTAAACTGTGCTGCCACTAACTTTGCAATCGGTACTCTATAGGGTGAGCATGAAACATAATCTACCCCTGATTCGATGAGAAACTCTATAGATTTTGGATCTGCTCCATGCTCTCCACATATACCCAGTTTTATTTCTTTTCGGGTTTTTTTGCCTCTTTCAATGGCTATCTTGATTAACTCCCCTACCCCTTCGATGTCCAGCACTTCAAATGGATCATTGTCAAATATGTTGCTTTCCTTATAAGAATCGAGGAAATTAACTGAATCATCTCTTGAAAGTCCCATGGTTGTTTGCGTTAAATCATTAGTGCCAAAACTAAAAAACTCTGCATGTTTTGCTAACTTATCAGCAATCAGTGCTGCTCTTGGTAGTTCTATCATCGTTCCAATTGAGTACGCCTTGTCTGATGTCATTCCAGCGCGTGACGCTGGAATCTGCATCTGTGAGATGACAGAGGATTCTTTCTTTGCTAGCTCGCATATCAGAACAAACTCTTTCTCACTCATGATAAAAGGAATCATGATTTCAGGTTCCACTTCTATCTTCTTTTCTTTCTTTAATTCACTTGCAGCACTAAGTATTGCCCTAATCTGCATGCTATATATTTCAGGATGAGAAATAGCAAGTCTACAACCTCGATGGCCAAGCATTGGGTTCTTTTCTGATAACTGTGCTATTTTATTTTTTACTGACTCAACTGACTTACTAAGTGATTTGGCAATTTTTTCTATAGTAGACTGATCATTGGGTAAAAATTCATGCAAAGGTGGATCAAGCAACCGTATAGTGACTTCCTTGCCCTCCATAATAGAAAATATTTCTTTGAAATCAGACTTTTGCATTTCTTCTAGTTTAATGAGCGCATTTGCCCTTTCATTTTCATCGTCAGCTATTATCAATTTTTGAATGAATTCGATTCTATCACTAGCAAAAAACATATGTTCTGTGCGACATAAGCCTATACCTTCTGCACCGAATTCTTTTGCAATTTTTGCATCTTTTGGAGTATCAGCGTTCGCTCTCACTTTGATCGTTTTGATTTCATCTATCCAGTTGATTATCGTTTTGAATTCTTGCGATAATTCAGGCGAAATTGTAGGAAGAATGCCAAGCATAACCTCCCCTGTTCCTCCGTTGATGGTAATTGGTTCACCTTTATTTACTTTTGTATCCCCTACAGAAAAGAAAATTCCATCTTTATCGATATAAAGTCCACTTACACTGCAAATGCATGGCTTACCCATTCCACGGGTTACAACAGCAGCATGCGAGGTCATCCCTCCCCGTGCTGTTACTATGCCGCTTGCAGCATTCATTCCATTAATATCTTCAGGACTCGTTTCTGACCTTACTAAAATCACTTTTTTATCCTGCTCTGCAGCTTTTTCAGCATCACTTGCACTAAACACTACATATCCAGAAGCAACACCTGGAGAAGCAGGTAGCCCCTTCCCTATTACTTTTTGGTCACTCTCAACGTCAAGAACTGGATGCAATAAATTGTCAAAGGTTTTTGGATCAATTCTCAATATTCCTTCTTCTTTTGTAATCGTTCCTTCGTTTACCATATCAACTATTATGCGAATAGCAGCTTCAGCCGTGCGCTTGCCAGACCTAGTCTGCAAAATCCATAATTTACCGTCCTGTACAGTAAATTCGATATCCTGCATGTCTTTATAATGCCTTTCAAGTTTTTCACATACCACACATAATTCTCGGTAGACACTTGGCAGCAACTTCTCCATGGTGTTTTTTTGCTCTCCGTCAATTGGCATAGGAGTATAAACACCAGAAACCACATCCTCACCCTGAGCATTAATCAGAAATTCACCAAAGTATTTTTTTTCTCCAGTTGAAGGATTTCGTGTAAATATCACACCAGTTGCAGAATTATCATTTAAATTACCAAAAACCATTGCTTGCACGTTGACCGCTGTTCCAAGGTTTTCAGGAATATTATGTATTTTTCTATAGGAAACAGCCCTATCATTTTTCCAAGAAGCAAATACTGCATTCACTGAGCTGAGCAATTGCTTTTCAACGTTCTGCGGAAAATGTTTTCCTATTTTTTCATGTACTATCCTTTTGAAATTGTTAACAATTTCTTTTAAAACATCAACATCAAGATCAGCTAAGCTTTTTGCTCCACTCTTTTGCTGCTTATTATCAACAACATCTTGAAATAGGTGATGATCAAGCTGTAGTACAACATTGGAGTACATCATGATGAAACGGCAGTAGCTATCGTAAGCAAAACGTTCGCCACTTTTTTTTGCAAGCCCAACAACGGTTTCATCATTTAGACCAACATTTAAAATAGTATCAAGCATGCCCGGCATTGAACTAACACTACCAGAGCGTATTGAAACTAATAAGGGATTATTTAAATCCCCAAATTTACAACCGATGTCATTTTCGAGCATCGTCATGTAGTTTTTAATTCCACTACATATGTCATTCCAGTGCGTGACCACATTTTTTTCTGGATCCGAGTAGTCAGCTACTTGGATAACAGAAGATCTATTGTCTTGATAATAGACTTTGCAAGCAGAGGTGGAAATTGTGAAACCAGGTGGAACAGGAATGCCAACATTGCACATTTCTGCTAAATTTGCCCCCTTTCCTCCCAGCAGATTTTTCATTTCTGCATTGCCTTCGCATTTACCCTGGCTAAAGTAATGTATTAACTTTTCCCCCATCATTTTCTCCGGATTTTCACTGATAAACACATTGTACATATAGCTCCAATAAACCTGTGAGAACTTGAAACCTTAGGATAATAAATTTTACAAAATTTGGCAACAACGTTCCTTCTGGCAACATCAGTAAAGTTAACAAAAAAGATGACAAATTATTGAATTATTATCAATAAGAATATATAATATAAAGATACATTTAAAAATTTTTTTATGGCTCTTTCTAAATTTCTCGACCCCAAGAATGATGTTGCGTTCCGGCGTATTTTTGGTACTGAAAAAAATAAAGACATCCTCATTCACTTTCTCAATGATATTTTGGGGTTCACTGGCAAAGATGAAATAAAAGAAATAGAATTCCTCAGCACTATTCAAGATGCTGAAATTGCCTCTAAAAAACAAAGTACCGTTGATGTTCTTTGCAGGGATGAAAATGGGGTGCAAGTAATAGTCGAAATGCAAGTTGCCAAAACTAAAGGCTTTGAAAAACGCGCTCAATATTACGCTGCTAAAGCTTATTCAAGGCAAGCTGATAAAGGTGATCAATATCAGGATCTTAAAGAAATCATTTTTATAGCTATTGCTGATTGTATTCTCTTTCCTAATAAATCTGAGTATAAGTCAGATCATGTAATGTTAGACAAAGATAGCTATGAACATGATTTAAAAGATTTTTATTTTACATTTATTGAGTTACCAAAATTTCCTAAAACTAAAGAAGACCAATTGGAGA
>NZ_JBIXJM010000116.1:0-7332 GCF_044752445.1 Wolbachia endosymbiont of Drosophila barbarae
ATCCTACAAGTTTTGTTTTATCTTTTCTTTAGTTTGGAGCTCAGTCAGTTCCTAAATTAATTAATTAGCTGTTAAGCTGTATGAGCAACGACGAATTTGTTAAAAATGAAATGTAGTTAACAGTAGTAGAATCCTCCGTCGCCAAGTCAATGATAAACTCCTCTCTTTTTCGAACACAAACACGATTACAAAATAATCAAAACAAAAATCAAATAATGCCATGCCAATTGGATGATGATGATGATAGATGATCGCCGATGACCGGCAACATCAACAGTAACAACATCAGCAGCAGCAGCGGCAGCCACTTCAAGGATATCGCACCAGTAAAAACAGCAGCAGCAGCAGCAGCATTAGTGACACGCGCGGCATCGGCAACATGAAACGTGTGCAGCAAGTAGCCATATGCAACGTACATGCAGTAAATATGCAGTATGTGCCCGGCTTGTGCAACATTGGGAGTGGCATTTACCGCATTTATTTAAACAACTTGTACATAGTCACGTTTCTCTACATAGCTCCCTTTCCCCCCAGTGTCGCAGGAATCAAGAATAATTGTTCTTATATTTTGCAACATGTGAACTACACACAATGACTTGTTTATCCTTTATTTTTTGTGCATTTTTTTCTATTAGCATATAAATATAATTATAAAATGTAATATGCTCACGCATTTTAAACGCTTTTGTCGACTTAATTAATCAGTCTCATGTGTATAATGTTTCACCCCCTTTTTTTTTTTTGTCTAACTTAAATCACGCAACAGGCACTTACTTGAGTGTAAGAACCTAGGGTCATAGCATTGTTAAAACAAAAAATAAACAAAGCAGAGTATGCAAATAATATTTAAGTAATAACATTAAGACGAAGAAATAAGTAAACAAGGAATCCTTAACGACTTTCTTAACGACTGCCATACATATACATACATTCTATATGCATATAAGTAGGAGGACATGACACACACTGAGAAAAACGAAAAACGAAAAAGAAAACAGCAATCCCTTAGCAGTACACATGTACATGTATATATCGTTTCGGCAATACTAATATGTGGCTACTTTCGGATCGGTGGGCGAGGATAATGAATGGACTTGCAATGGGGCTGGACTTGGCTTGGCTTTCCCAAAGAGAGTTGAATATCACAGGATCAAAAATGTGCTTTTACAAACATCTGAAAGACCAAAATTTATACAATTTCAGCCTCAGCTAGCTAGCCCCATTTGGCCCAGCATTTCATTTGTATTCGAATAGCGAAAAGTAAATATAGGAGCGATATCCAATATTTCAAAATTCAAGCAAGTGCTACCAATGAGTAATTCAAAATTGAAAGAACGAGGCGCCGCTATGGATCTCAGCGATATATACGACTTTCGAATTAAAAACTAAACACAAATCATAGTTTGTAAAAAGTGTAAAACGTAGGCAAGTAAAACAAATTGGAGACACGAAAATCTTAAATGAAGAAGTTAAGTGTGTTGTAGTTAATAATGAAAAATTGAAAGAAACAGATCCTTCATTATTGGATCATCTGACTGGAAAAATAAACCAAAAAGAGTTAGAAAAGCAAACTCTAGAGCTCAATAATGAACAGATTCTTTTAAATGTAGAATGGGCTACACAACAGAAAAATAAAGGTAATATTTTTAAAAAAGATGATTTTATAAAGATTGTAGGCAAAGACAAATATAAAATATTGAAAGAGAGAGGAGTACTTTCATTTAACAGAAAAGCGCATATAGACCAAAGTAAAATTGAATCTATGACTTTTCCTTGTTACGATTCCATTACTCTGGAAGACTTTACTAAAGTAAATATCACTAAAAGTGAAGCTGAAAAAATTTTAGCAGAACTAGCTAAACAAAAGGTCATTGAAAAAAAGGATGGCTCAGAAAATAGTGCTTATGGACTAAAGATCAAATTTGATGAAATCAAACAAGTTCAGCTTTCTTTCTGTCCAGTTTATGAGAATGTCCTAAAAGGACTATTATCTACATGTTTTACCTATAGAATAGCCCTTCAAAAAATTGCAGTGCAGCTAGAAGAAAAAAACTTTCCTGTTCGTCTGCAATTAATAACAAAACCACATCAAAGTTTAGTCTTGGAATTATTAGAACAGAAAATTATCAGACCTACTATGGTAGCAACTAAAGATGAAGACTTAGAGGAAAAGTTGAAGAGTATATATAGTCAAAAAATGACTAAAGATAATTTTAAATGTATACTTTCTAAAAGTACACTCATTCAAGAAGAGTGTATAGAAAAGCTTTTTGGCTTCTTGGTTGAGAAAGGATGGATTACCCAGTACGATCCAATGCAGTCTATACAAGATGAGGGTATTAGCAAGGAAAACATTAAAAATGCTGGCAAATCTTTAGTACAAGATCTTTATTATATTAATAGCCCTGACAAAAGACAAAAACCTTTAAACTTTTTTCCCGAAGGAAGCCATGAAAACGTACTGACCAAGTTGCAAAGTATTGATAAAATAGTGGAAAAAGTTTTAGACAATCAATTACAACTAGCGAAAAAAGATACAATTAAAAATATTGTTAGCACCTTGAAAAGATCAAGAAGTTCATTGAAAGCTTTAAAGGTTCCTGATAGTAAACTAAAATCTCTAACTGAGTTTTGTGGTCAAGGTGAATTTGCAAATATAGAGGAAGTGCATGTCTTTTTTCTCAATGGATTAGATCAACTTTTACAATTAGAAGAGAAGAAATGGACACAAGAAATGCTTATCAACACTGTAGCAGTAACTGCTATGGGAGTAAGCCAAATAGCTGTAGGTACTGCTATAGAGTTATATTCAGTGGGTATTATGACCCATGTTGGTGCTGCATTTGTTAGCGAGGGTGTAAATGATCTCTTCTTTGCAGCAGGTGCTTTAAAATCAGGCCATTTTAGTTGGGAAGATTATAGACAACATAAGCTTGAAAGTTTAATGATGACAGCTGTTACTGTTGGTATAGGAGCTTATTTTTCAAGAGGTGCTAAGGTATCACGTTTTGGTCATAAACTAGCTGGACCTAATTTTGAATTTGGTAAGAAAGTAGCAGAAATGTCCGGAACTCAGCTGATTCAAACTGCAGGTTGGAAAGTAGTAGGAAAAGAAGTTGCAAAGCGTATTACATTAAAAACTATAGAAGGGTTAGCGCTTGGCTTAGCTAATGCAGGAGTTGATACACTCGTTGAAAATTACCTTCAAGCACTATGTGAAGGCATAGCCTCTGATATTTTGTTAGATATTGAACGCAAAGTAGAAGAACATAATATCTCTATAAGTTTAGAAAAAGCCTATAAAGTATTAGGAAGAGAAAGAGCAGAAAAAGTTATAGGTGACTTAACTAAGAGTGTCTTTACTAGGCAAAGTTATGTGGAAGAGTTTTTACCTATTGCCAACAAGATAGCTAGTAGTGTAACTCAAGGAATTGCAGAAGCTGTTAAAAAAAGAAGCAAAACAAGTAATAAGCTGGTATTACCTATTCATGCTATTAGTAAGATAATGGTTTGGTCAGGAAGTTCTGTTCAGATTGCCAATATAATAGTGATTACTAATAATCTTTTAGGTAACTTAGATCAGGAAATAAAAGGTAGACTAAATAAGCTGGAAAAAGACTTAGAACGCAATCAAAAACAAGAAGTGGAGAAAGATTATGAGAGTTTTAAAAAAGGAGTAATTGATCAGTGGAAATCATTGCTTCGCGAAAAGGCTGGGCAAATTATAGCACGGCATATTGTGAGCCCTGTCCTTAAAGAAGGCGCTAATCATCTGGTTAGATGTATTGGAAAAAAAGTGCAAGAAGCATATCAGTCTTACAAAGAAAGTGGGTATTTTGAGCGCTTTGAAGGATTGAAACAGGAGCACAAGGAAAAGCTACAGAGTGAACAACAATGTGACAATACATCTAAAACAGAAAACCATATTACGGAAAAATATCATAAAGATTTGCGAAAGTTGATGATTAAAACTAGAAATCCTGACTTGCTCGCAGATATAGTCCGAGAAAACATTCCAATGGATATGATATGTGTTAGTGCGTGTACTCAAGTAGTATATAAGATACTAAAAGAGCAGAGAGTTGTAATTTCAGGACTAACCATTATTGTCGAAGGAGATGGTGGTATAAGACAAGAATTTTCCTCTATGTCTGAAGGATCAGAAAGGATAATTATTCCACTTGAGCTCAAAGATAATCATTTTGAGTTTTGTGGAAGCATCACATCAGAAAACAATAGAAGTAGTGAATCAAAAAATAATTGCTTATATGAGGCTTTATCAGAAGCTATACCTGAATTAAAAAATATAATATCACCAGAAGGATTCAGAGATAAGGTAACTGATTGTATTAAACATGATAAAGGAATACGGTATCACATTCAGCAAGGCTGGCACCGGCTTCCTATATCTCTTGGTGCGTTTGGTGGTAAGCGTTACATTTCTGTACCTACTAGTACACTAAATGAACAAGCAGAAAATCAATCGCCATATCAACATTCTAGTTCCAGAGGGGAATGGAAATTTGATAAAAATAAAGACGTAGACTTACGGGAAGATAGGGTGCTAACAAATAAGGAATCTCATCTACAACGTGCTAAAGCTTACAATGAAGCTCTTGATAAAATTAACCAAGTACTTTCTAATATTGGTAAAAAACGTATATCTGTTGATCCCACAAATTTTAAGGCAACAAGATATGATACAATACTATGTACTGGAAAATTCGGTAAAATAGACATAGCACTATATCCAGTAGAGATGGAAGCTACAGTTGAAATATGGGTTCGAGATATTAAAGAAAACGTGAAATATACATTAAGAATTGACGTTGATAACCCTATAATTGAATCAGATTTACAGGGACCACATGGTCCTCATGTTGGATATGATGTTATCCGCCATAATAAACAAGCCCCTGAAGGAGTTACTGGACATATACTTATAAATCCAGCGGAAAATAAAAGACTTCCTGATCGAAGCCGCAGTCAATATAGTATTGATGATAATAGTATACCTACGATACCTATAACAAGAGTATTTTCTCCACCCAATAAGCCTAACACCTATCTAGAAAGAGTTGAAACAGGAAACATATCTCAAATTAACAACAGAGATGAAATTAGAGGTCGTTCATACCCAAGCCCAGATTTTTGAGATACAAATTTAAAAAATATTTTCCTTTTTAAGTTTTTTGATCTTGCTAATAGGTAATTCAGTAGCTTAGAACTTGATTTTCATTGACATTAAACTAATCAGAATGAGAATTGGAAGTATGGCAATAATTCTTTTAGATACAAAAACTATAAACCGTATAGCAGCAGGAGAGGTAATAGAGAGGCCAGCAAGTGTAGTAAAGGAATTAGTGGAAAATGCAATAGATGCTGGAAGTTTAGAGATAGAAGTCAAAATAGAAAGTGGTGGGCGTAACCTTATAACTGTGACAGATGATGGAAATGGAATAGAAAAGGACGACTTAGAACTAGCATTTATGAGGCATGCCACTTCAAAATTAAGCGATAGTGAGTTAATAGAAATCAAGCACCTTGGGTTTAGGGGAGAAGCTTTACCTTCAATTGCAGCAGTAAGCAGAATGAAATTATCGTCTAAGGCAAGTGGAGCAAAGGAAGCATGGTCTATAAGGTATGAGGGAGGAGAAAAAATAAGAGAGATTACCCCTTGTTCTTTGTTGCAAGGTACATATATTGAAGTTCGTGACTTATTTTTTGCTACACCAAATAGACTAAAGTTTCTAAAAACCGAAAGGGCAGAAACACAAAGTATTGTTGATATTGTGAATAACTTAGCGATGATTAATTATAGTATTGGGTTTACTCTCACTTCTGGTAATAAAAAGCTCTTAAAATATGTTAAGCAAACTTCGCTGTTCAACAGATTATGTGAAATAGAAGAAGAATTTCAAAGCAATTCACTGGAAGTTAAAGAGGAAGAAGAAGGCATCAAACTTAAGGGACACATCTGTAAACCTAATGTCAATCGTGGCAACTCAACTCAGATTTATACATTTGTTAATGGCAGGCCAATGAAAGACAATCTACTTGTTGGTGCAATTAGATATGCGTATCACGATTTTATTCCAAACAATAGGTATCCTTTTGCAGTGTTGCATTTAGAAGTACCATATGACCAAGTAGATGTAAATGTGCATCCAAATAAATCGGAAGTAAGATTTCAGAATAAAAGGCTAATATATGAAATAGTGAGAAGAGGGATAATAAAAACACTATCAACGAGATTTGCAGCGGGTGATCAAGGTATTGAAGAGGAGCTAATTTTTAATGATAGTAAAAGCCAAGAGCAGGTTGATAGTCAAGAGAAAAAAGATCAAAAAGAGTTTTATGAAAAGAGACCAAGTCTTTTAGAAAATCGTCTAATGAAAGAATTCAATGCACCAGATGAAAGAAGGCAAAGCTTACCAGAAACGTTTAAATATGGAGAATCTCCACCCCAAAAGGGAACGATGGTTTTAGAAAGGAAGCAAATTGATTTAATAGAGGATTATCCTCTGGGATATGCACGCTGTCAGGTCTACAATACTTACATTATTGCTGAGGCTAAAGGCAAATTAATTATAGTAGACCAGCACGCAGCTCATGAGAGGTTGATCTATGAGTGCTTAAAACAAAAATCAAGCATAAAAAGGCAAAAGCTTCTTTTTCCTGAAATAGTCGAGATTAAAAACCAAGCAGGAATGGAGATGGTTGAAATGTATAAAGATAAGCTTTTCGAAATGGGTTTTGGTATTGAAATAGAATCAGAAGATAAAGTAAGGGTGAAAGAAATACCTGCAATTTTAGGAACAATAAATGTGAAAGAGATGGTGATGAATATAGTTGATAGATTAATGGAGATAGGAGATACGCTACCTATAGAAGAAAAAGTGAACAAGATACTAGCTACCATTGCGTGCCATAGAGCTGGAAGGGAAATGAAGTTGGAGGAGATGAATGAGTTGATGAGACAAATGGAGGAAACACCTTATGCTGGGCAATGCAATCACGGAAGACCAACGTATATAGAAATGAAACTAAGTGATATAGAAAAATTGTTTGAAAGGAGATGAGTTCAGTTTGTCAAAAAGGTTCCCAATTAAGTATACGTAACAGCTCTTCTGGTTATGGAGTATAAAATGTGAAAAAAGAGAATAAATGCTCTAATTTTTTAGATTACAAAGTAATAGGACAGGAAGTAAGAAATCGTAGGTTAGCAAAGGGATATACTCAAAAAGATTTAGCAAAAAAAATCGATACAACATATCAGGTAATACTGCAATATGAAAAAGGAACACGCAGAATTTCAATTAAGAAGTTATA